>NZ_JAMPTM010000149.1 GCF_025403375.1 Frankia gtarii | reverse complement strand
GCGCACCCCCACCCAGGTGCCACGGCCGCGTCCCGCCAGCCCGGCACCGACCGGCCATCCGATCCAGGGGGCCAGGCCGAGCGGCGCGGGCCGGCACAGCCGCTACGGCCGACGATCCCCGGAGTCGAATGCTGGAACCGTGTGTGGCCGGCCACCGGTGGGTGCTACTCGGCGTGGATGCTGACCGCCCGCGCATAGGAAGCACCGATGATCTTCGCGATGTCGGCCAGGATGTCGGCGGCGACCGCGTCGTCGAGCGACAACGACATCAGCGCCTCCCCGCCTGCCTGGATTCGGCTTACCTGGGCGCTGGCGATGTTGATGTGCGCCTCGCCGAGCAGCGCGCCGACCGCGCCGACGATCCCGGGCCGGTCCTCGTAGCGGAAGAAGGCCAGGTGCGCCTCGGGCCGGATGTCGACCTCGAAGCCGTCGATCGCGGTGATCTTCTCGACCTGCCGGGAGCCGACGAGGGTCCCGCTGACCGACACCGGGCTGCCGTCAGCGAGCACGCCGCGCACGGTCACCAGGTTGCGGTAGTCCGAGGAGCCCTCCTCGGAGGTCTCCAGGGTGACCTCGACGCCGCGCTCCTTCGCCAGCAACGGGGCGTTGACGTAGGTGACCTGCTCCTCGATGACGTCGGTGAAGACGCCCTTGAGCACGGCGAGCTGGAGCACCGAGACATCGTGGACCGCGATCTCCCCACGGACCTCGACGGTGATGGCGGCGGCGAGCCCGCCGGCGAGGCCGGAGAACAGCTGCCCCAGCTTCTCGGCGAGCGGCAGGCCCGGCCGAACGTCCTCGGCCACCACCCCGCCGGCCTGCACGTTGACCGCGTCCGGCACGAACTCGCCCTGCAGCGCGAGGCGCACCGAGCGAGCGACCGCGAGCCCGGCCTTGTCCTGAGCTTCCTGGGTGGAGGCGCCGAGATGCGGGGTGACCACCACGTTGTCGAGGCCGAACAGCGGCGAGGAGGTGGTCGGCTCGGTGACGAAGACGTCGATGCCGGCGCCGCCGACCTGGCCGGAGCTGATCGCCTCGGCGAGCGCCGCCTCGTCGACGAGTCCGCCACGGGCGGCGTTGACAATGATGACGCCGGGCTTGGTCCGGGCCAGTTCCTCTGCGCCGATCAGGCCAAGCGTCTCCGGCGTCTTGGGCAGGTGGATCGTGATCGCGTCGCTGCGCCGCAGCAACTCGTCGAGGTCGACGAGGGTGACGCCGAGCTGGGAGGCGCGCGCCACCGACACGTACGGGTCGTAGGCGATGACCTTCATGCCGAATCCGGCCAGCCGCTGCGCCACGAGAACCCCGATGCGGCCGAGGCCGACGACGCCGAGCGTCTTCTCGACCAGTTCGACGCCGGTGAACCGCGACCGCTTCCATTCCCCGCCGCGCAGCGACTGGTTCGCCGCCGGCACTCGGCGGGCGACGGCGAGCAGCAACGCGATCGCGTGCTCGGCGGCGCTGACGATGTTCGACGTGGGCGCGTTGACGACCATGACGCCGCGCTGGGTGGCGGCGGCCACGTCGACGTTGTCCAAGCCGATGCCGGCGCGGGCGACGACCTTGAGCCGGCTCGCCGCCGCGAGCGCCTCCGCGTCGATCTTGGTGGCGGAACGGACGATCACGGCGTCGACATCGGCGATCGCGGGTAGGAGGGCCGACCGGTCGGCGCCGTCGACGTGACGAAGCTCGAAGTCCCCGGACAGCACCTCCAGCCCGGCCGGCGACAGCTCCTCGGCAACGAGTACGACGGGCACTGGACCTCTCCTAGCAACCTCTGGTCAGGCCGGAGGCGACGCGCGGAACGAGGTGTGATCACGTGGCCGTCGGCCTGGCGGTGGTGAGCGTACTGACTGCGCGCCGGGTGGCGCGGCGGGCCCAGCCTACCGACGCGGGCTGCTCAGGCCGAACGCTTTCCGCACCGGTCCCGACGGAAATGCGCAATCCCCCGGGTGTGGTCCGACTGTCCGCGCCGTTCGACGGCCGGGCTCCGCCACCATCCGGCGGCGGAGCCCGGCACCGAACCGGCGTCGGCCGGCTGCCCGGCGATCCTTCTTGCTACCGGGCGATTCTTCTTGCTACTTGGCGATCCAGGACATCAGCGGCCGCAGCTTGGCCCCGACCTGCTCGATCGGGTGCTGCTTGCCCTCCTCCACGAGCTTGGTGAAGTTCGGCCGGCCGTTGTCGTCCTCGGCGACCCACTCGCGGGCGAACGTGCCATCCCGGATCTCGTCGAGAATCTTGCGCATCTCGGCCTTGACGGCCGGGGTGACCACCCGCGGGCCGCGGGTGACGTCGCCGTACTCGGCCGTGTCGGAGATCGAGTAGCGCATCTGCGAGATGCCGCCCTCATACATCAGGTCGACGATGAGCTTGAGCTCGTGCAGACACTCGAAGTAGGCGACCTCGGGGGTGTAACCCGCCTCGACCAGTGTCTCGAACCCGGCCTGGACCAGCGCGCTCGCGCCGCCGCAGAGCACCGCCTGCTCGCCGAACAGGTCGGTCTCGGTCTCCTCGGTGAAGGTGGTGCGCAGCGCACCGGCACGCGTGCCGCCGATGCCCTTGGCGTAGGCCAGCGCGACGGCGAGCGCGTTGCCGGACGCGTCGTTCTCGACGGCGACGAGGACGGGCACGCCCTTGCCCTCCTCGAACACCCGGCGCACGAGGTGACCGGGGCCCTTCGGCGCCACCATGAACACGTCGACGCCCGCCGGCGGCTCGATGAGCCCGTAGCGGATGTTGAACCCGTGGCCGAACGCCAGGGCCTTGCCCTCGCTCAGGTGCGGGGCGATGGACTCGGCGTAGATCTTGCGGTGGGTGGTGTCCGGGGTGAGCAGCATGATGATGTCGGCCTCGGCGGACGCCTCCGCCGGGGTGAGCACGCGCAGGCCCTCCTCGGCGGCCTTCGCTCGGCTGCGGCTTTCCGCGGGCAGGCCGATCCGCACGTCGACGCCGCTGTCGCGAAGGTTCAGCGCGTGCGCGTGGCCCTGGCTGCCGTAACCGATGACGGCGACCTTGCGGCCGGCCAGAACGTCGAGCGACGCGTCGTCGTCGTAGTAGATCTCGACCATCGTGGGGGTGTCTCCTCGTTGAGTGAAGGGAAATGCGGGCACGGCCTGGCCGGGATCACCGCGATCGCCGCGGTACGCGCGGGGCCGCTGCGGCCGACCAGATGGAGCGAGCCGACCGTCAGGCCGACCGGTCGACGGCGCGCAGGCTGCGGTCGGTGATCGACCGCGCGCCGCGGCCGAGCGCCACCATGCCGGACTGGACGAGCTCCCGGATCCCGAACGGCTCCAGCATCCGGATGAGGGCGTCCAGCTTGTCACGGGTGCCCGTCGCCTCGATCGTGACGGCGTCCGGGGCGACGTCGACCACCTTCGCACGGAACAAGGTGACGGTTTCCAGCACCTGGGACCGGACGGACGGGTCGACCCGCACCTTGATCAACATCAGCTCACGCTGCACCGAGACGGAGGTGTCCATCTCGACGATCTTCAGGACGTTGACCAACTTGTTGAGCTGCTTGGTCACCTGCTCCAGCGGCAGGTCCTCGACGGCGACGACGATCGTCATCCGAGAGACGTCCGGGTGCTCGGTCGGGCCGACGGCGAGCGACTCGATGTTGAACCCGCGCCGGGAGAACAGGCCGGAGACTCGGGCGAGCACCCCCGGCTTGTTCTCCACCAGCACGGACAGGGTGTGCCGGGTCATGATGTCGCGCTCCTGGTTCGGCAACGGAAAGTTCGCGGCGCGGAAATTCGCTGCCCGCCGGGCCGCCGGTCGGGCCGCCGGGCGGGCGGGCGCGCGCCGGCGGCGCGGTCGGTGGCCGTCACAGGTTCACCTCGACGTCGCCGGAGTAGTCGAAGTCGGGCGCGAGGTCGCGGGCGACCCGGATGTCGTCGTTGCTGGCACCGGCGGCGACCATCGGCCACACCATGGCGTCGGGGTGGACGACGAAGTCCACGACCACGGGGGCGTCGTCGATCGCCATCGCCTTCTCGATCGTCGCGTCGACCTCGGCGGCCGAGTCGCACCGCAGCCCGACGCAGCCCAGCGCCTCGGCGAGGCGGACGAAGTCCGGCACCCGCTTGACTCCGGTCCGCGGCGACCCCGGATGCGTGCCGAGCTCGGTGTTCGAGTACCGCTTGTCGTAGAACAGGGTCTGCCATTGCCGGACCATCCCGAGCGACCCGTTGTTGATGATCGCGACCTTGATCGGGATGCCCTCCAGTGCGCAGGTGGCGAGCTCCTGGTTGGTCATCTGGAAGCAGCCGTCGCCGTCGATCGCCCACACGGTGGCGTCCGGGCGGCCGACCTTGGCGCCCATCGCGGCCGGCACGGCGAAGCCCATCGTCCCGGCGCCGCCGGAGTTCAGCCAGGTGTAGGGGTTCTCGTAGGAGATGAACTGCGCGGCCCACATCTGATGCTGGCCGACCCCCGCCGCGAAGATTGTCTCCGGCCCGGAGATGCGGCCGAGCCGCTCGATGACGTGCTGCGGCGCCAGCGACCCGTCGGCCGGGGATTCGTAGCCCAGCGGGTAGGTGCGCCGCCAGCCGTCCAGGGTGCGCCACCAGCCCTCGAGGTCCGGGCGGGGCTCGGCGGCCAGCGCGGCGATCAGCTCGCTGATCACCTCTCGGCAGTCCCCGACGATCGGCACGTCGGCGGTGCGGTTCTTGCCGATCTCGGCGGGATCGATGTCGGCGTGGATGATCGCGGCGTGCGGCGCGAACGAGGCCAGCCTGCCGGTGACCCGGTCGTCGAAGCGGGCGCCGAGAGTGATCAGCAGGTCCGCCTTCTGCAGCGCGGTCACCGCGGCGACCGAACCGTGCATTCCGGGCATGCCCAGATGCTGGGGGTGCGAGTCGGGGAAGGCGCCGCGGGCCATCAGCGTGGTGACGACCGGGATGCCGGTCAGCTCCGCCAGCGTGCGCAGCTCCGCGGCGGCGCGGGCCCTGAGCACGCCGCCGCCGATGTACAGCACCGGCCGCCGGGACGCGCTGATCAGCTTCGCCGCTTCGCGCACCTGCTTGCTGTGCGGCCGGATGATCGGGCGGTAGCCGGGCAGGTCGAGCGTGGGCGGCCAGATCTCGTGCGGCAGCACCGAGGTGACCGACTGCAGGATGTCCTTGGGCAGGTCGACCAGGACGGGGCCGGGGCGACCCGTGCTCGCCAGGTGGAAGGCCTCGGCGATCGTCCGCGGGATGTCGTCGACGGACTGGACGAGGAAGTTGTGCTTGGTGATCGGCAGCGTGATGCCGCAGATGTCCGCTTCCTGGAAGGCATCCGTCCCGATCGAGGCGCTGGGCACCTGCCCGGTGATCGCGACCATCGGCACCGAGTCCATGTAGGCGTCCGCGATCGGGGTGACCAGGTTCGTCGCCCCCGGACCCGACGTCGCCATGCACACTCCCACCCGCCCGGTGGCCTGGGCGTACCCCTCGGCGGCGTGGCCGGCACCCTGCTCGTGACGGACGAGGATGTGGCGCACCCGCGTGGAGTCGAACAACGGGTCGTAGGCGGGCAGAATCGCGCCGCCGGGGATGCCGAAGACCACATCGGCTCCGACCGCTTCGAGGGAGTGGACGAGCGACTGGGCTCCGGTGATCTCTCGTGTCATCTGGGCGTCTTCCTTGACAGGCCGGGAATCTGCGACAGCGGGTGGTCTCGGCGGGCGGAACGCGGGGCGCGCGATGGACTCGGTCACGTGATGGGGCTGGATCACGAACGAGGGTGGAGCTGGGCACGAAAAAGCCCCTCGTGCCTAAGGCACTGAGGGGCGGCGCACGAGTCGAGGTCGTCGACTACGCGCGCTCTGAGCGTACAAGAATCTGACTGTGCACAGACATACCGTGCCGGAGATTGAGCCGTACGTCAAGCAGCGACCGCAGGTGGCCGCCCCACAGACCCTGCCGGCGGGTCACCGCGGCCAGGTGCTCGAGGCCGGCCAGGCCGGCGAGGCTGCCCGGCGGACGGGGCAGGATCAGCGACCGCCGGAGCCGGGCGCGGCCACCGTGCCGCCGTCGAGGGCGGTCAGGAAGCGGGCGGCGACCGGGGCAGCCGTCTCGGCGCCGAAGCCACCGTCCTCGACGACGACGGCGAAGGCCACGTCGCCCCGGTAGCCGACGAACCAGGCGTGGGTGGGCGGCGGGTCGCCGTCGGCGTACTCGGCCGTGCCGGTCTTGCCGTAGACCTCTCCGGGCATCGGCACGCTCGCGGCGGTGCCCTCGGTGACGACGGCCCGCATGAAGTCCCGCAGCGGCGGGAGCACCGCGGGCGGGATGGCGTTGCTGCGCGCCGGCTGACCGGCGACGAACGGCTGACGCCACGTGCCGCTGGCGACGGCCGCCGCCACGCTGGCCATCTGCAGGGGCGAGACCTCGATGCGGGCCTGCCCGATCGACGCCGAGGCGGACTCGACCGAGTCACGCGGGGTCGGGAAGCTCCCACCGACGCTGGCGATGTCCAGCGGCGCCCGGCCGTCGAAGCCGTAGAGCTGGGCGGCCTTCTCCAGGGCGTCGGCCGGCAGCGACTCCTCCAGCCGGATGAACGCGGTGTTACAGCTCTTGGCGAAGGCGGTCCGCAACGGGATGGGGCCGAACTGCTCGGCCTCGGCGTTCTGGAAGGTCCGCCCGCCCACGCTGACCGTCTGGGTGCAGTCCAGCGGGGTGCTCGCCGTCTTGCCGCTCATCAGCGCGGCGGTAGCCGTCACGATCTTGAAGGTGGAGCCCGGCGGGTACTTGCCGCGCACAGCCCGGCTCGCCCCGCTCGGCGGATGGTTCGCCAGAGCCAGCACACCACCCGTGCGGGTGTCGATGGCGACCATCGCCGCGGTGGGTCGGGCCGCGGTCGCGAGCGCCGTCTCGGCGGCCTGCTGGACCCGCAGGTCGAGGGTCGTCCGAACGGACTCGCCGTCGGTCATCGGGTAGGTGTGCAGCGTCTGGACGGTGGCGCCCCGCGCGTCGCGCACGACGACCGCGCCGCCCTGGGCGCGCAGCCGATCGTCGTAGACGCGCTGCAGCCCCGACAGCGGATCGACCCGGCCGACGAGGTTGCCGGCGAGGTCCCCGGAATCGCGCAGCGGCTGGCCGTCGGCGGCGAGCAGGCCGCCGCGATGGCCGGTCGAGGCTGTCCGGTCCAGGTGCAGCCCGGGGCGCAGGGCGGGATGCACGGAGGCCGCCTCCGCCCGGACCTTCCAGCCTCGGCCGGTGTCGACGAGGTTCAGCGCCCCCGCGTATTCCAGCGGTGCCGGCAGGCCGGACAGGTCGAGCCGCGCCACGTAGGGCGCGGACGCCGTCCGGCCGTCGCGGTCGATCGATCCCGGGGTGAAAGTGGCCCCGGTGACCAGCAGCCGGTCACGCACGTCGGCCATCGTGGTCAGCAGTGCCGCGACGTCGATGCCGCCGGGCACGGACACCGCGCTCACCGCGGTCCGACCAGCCCCGTCATGGCCGCCGGCCGCCGCCGACCCGGGGGGCACCGCTCCGGCCGCGGCCGGTGTCGCCGCCGCGCCGCTCCCGCTACCCGGGGCGGCGCTGGCCGGGGACGCCGAGCCGGCCGAGGCGGGCGTCGCCGTCCCGCCGGTGGTGGTCAGGGTTCGCCAGGCGGCGAGGTAGGCCGCAGCCGCGGCCTGGACCCGACGGTCGGTCGCCCGCTCGTCGGACCGGTTCTTCAGGACGTAACCGATCCCGCTGGCGGCGGCCAGGACGACGACCACCACGGCGGCGATGATCGCCCGCCGGCGGCCCCGGCCCCGACGCCGCGACGTCGATGCGGTGAATCCGGACGGAGTGAGGGGCATGACGAGACGCCTCCCCTCGCAGACGACTGCCCGATCGGAGACCCACCCTACGAAGGCCCCCGGCACTGCGCACCCGACGCGCCGGCCGGCGTCGGCAACTCGACACGCGGGTCCGACACGGTGGGAGAACGTGGTCTTCCCGGGCTCAGGCCACGCCGGGTCAACCTTCGGCACCCACGACACGCACCGCGAAACGGGATGTTCACCCCGAACCCGACGCGACCCGCGTAATCAGGTATAGCAGCCGATAAGCCGCCATAGGCGCCAGCACGGCACGATGTGGATCGTAGCGGTCGGCCGGGGAGCGGTGGAATCCGGCCATGACGGCGGGCAGCCCAGTCGATCAGGATGCGCCGAGGCGCTCCAGCAGCAGGCCCCGCACACTGGCCGCGTCCGCCTGACCCTTCATCGCCTTCATCACCGCGCCGACCAGCGGGCCGACGGCGTTGACCTTGCCGCCGCGGACCTTTTCCGCGATGTCCGGCGCCGTGGCGATCGCGGCGTCGACCGCCGCTGTGAGCGCCCCGTCGTCCGCGACGACGGCGAGGCCGCGCCCGGCGATGACCTCATCCGGGGTGCCCTCGCCTGCCAGCACGCCGTCGATGACCTTGCGGGCAAGTGCGTCGGTGAGCTCGCCACTGGCGACGAGCACGGTGATCCGCGCGATGTCGGCCGGGCTGATCGCGAGGTCGTTGGGCTGGCTGCCGGCGTCGGCGGCGCGCCGCGCCAGCTCGTTGAGCCACCACTTGCGCGCCGCCACCGGGGTCGCCCCGGCGGCCACGGTCTGCTCCACCAGGTCCAGCACGCCGGCGTTGCGCAGGTCGGTCAGGTCCCGGACGGTGTAGCCGTGCTCGGCGATGAGCCGGGCACGGCGCGCCGCGGGCAGCTCCGGCAGGCCGGCGCGCAGCTCGTCGACGTACTGCACGGGCAACGCCAGCGGGGTCAGGTCCGGCTCCGGGAAGTACCGGTAGTCGGTCGCCTCCTCCTTGGACCGGCCGGGCGACGTCCGCCCGGCCGCCTCGTCGAAGTGACGGGTCTCCTGGCGGATCCGCTCGCCGTCGTCAAGCCGGCCGGCCTGGCGGGAGATCTCGTAGCGCACGGCCCGCTCCACCGACCGCAGCGAGTTGAGGTTCTTCGTCTCGGAGCGGGTGCCGAACGGTGCGTCGGGCTCGCCGGGGGCCGGACGGCGACGCAGCGACACGTTCGCGTCGCAGCGCAGCGAGCCCTGCTCCATCCGCACGTCGGACACGTCGAGGGTGCGGATGAGCTCGCGCAGCTCGTCGACGTAGGCGCGGGCCACCTCCGGCGAACGGACGTCGGGCTCGGTGACGATCTCGACGAGCGGAATCCCGGCCCGGTTGTAGTCCACCAGCGAGTGGGTCGCGCCGTGGATGCGCCCGGTGGCGCCGCCGACGTGCAGCGACTTGCCGGTGTCCTCCTCCATGTGCACGCGGGTGATCCCGACCCGGTGCACCTCGCCGTCGACCTCGACGTCGAGCCAGCCGTCCGTGCACAGCGGCTCGTCGAACTGGCTGATCTGGAAGTTCTTCGGCATGTCCGGATAGAAGTAGTTCTTCCGCGCGAACCGGCACCAGGACGCGATGTCGCAGTGCAGCGCGAGGCCGATCATGACGGCGAAACGCACCGCCGCCTCGTTGACCACCGGCAGCGCACCGGGCAGACCGAGGCAGACCGGGCAGACCTGCGTGTTGGGTTCGGCGCCGAACGCCGTGGGGCAGCCGCAGAACATCTTGGAGACGGTGCCGAGCTCGACGTGCGTCTCCAACCCGATCACCGGCTCGTAACGGGCGAGCGCGTCGGCGTAGGAGGGCAGCGCGCTGGCGGGAGCCGCAGTGCTCACCGGGGGTACTCCTCGTGGGTCGCTGGGTGCGCGGGTCGGCCGGTCATGACGACGAGTCGTCGGTGGAACCGGACTCGGCGGAGGTGGGCTCGGCGGAGGTGGGCTCGGCGGAGGTGGGCTCGGCGGCCCCGCCGGATCCGGCAGGCGGGCCCGAGCGGGTGTCGCGCAGGTGCACGTAGCTGAGGAACACCGCGGCCGGCAGGCCCAGCACGCCCCAGACGAGCAGGATCGGGCTCGTCGTGGCGATGCCGAGGCCCAGCACCACGACGGTGAGCAGCCAGACCATGATGACCAGGAGGCGGTCCTGCCGGCCGCTGCGCAGATTCACCATCGCCGGCCCCCTCCGTCAGGCCCTGTCGCCGATCCGGGCCGTCCCTGCCGGGCGGTCACAGCGCCGGGGCCTCGTCGAGCAGCGCGTGCCCGCGCTGGGCGTCAAGGGCCTCTTCCAGCGCCCCGCCGACCAGGTAGAGCCGGTCGTCGGCAAACGGCGGCGCCATGATCTGGATACCCACCGGCAGCCCGTCCACCAGGCCCGCCGGCAGGCTCATCGCCGGGCCACCGGCCAGGTTCGAGGGGATGGTGCACAGATCCGACAGGTACATGGCGACGGGGTCGTCCACCTTCGCGCCGAGCGGGAACGCCGGGGTCGGAGTGGTGGGCGAGACCAGCACGTCGACCCGTTCGAACGCCGCGGCGAAGTCCCGGCTGATCAACGTGCGGACCTTCTGCGCCTGCCCGTAGTAGGCGTCGTAGTAGCCCGAGGACAGCGCGTAGGTACCGAGAATGATCCGCCGCTTGACCTCCGGACCGAAGCCGGCCTCGCGGGTGCGGCTCATGACCTCCTCGGCGCCGGCCTGGCCGTCGTCGCCGATCCGCAGCCCGAACCGCATCGCGTCGAAGCGCGCCAGGTTGGACGAGCACTCGCTCGGCGCAATCAGGTAGTAGGCGGGCAGCGCGTAGGTGAAGTGCGGGCAGCTCACCTCGACGACCTCGGCGCCGAGCGCGGTCAGCGTCTCGACGGCGGCGGTGAAGGCGACCTGCACCCCAGGGTCGTAGCCGTCACCGGCGAGCTCCCGCACGACGCCGACCCGCAGGCCGCGGATGTCGCGCCGGCCCGCCGCCTCGACCACGGCCGGCACCGGCACGTCGACGCTGGTGGAGTCGAGCGGGTCGTGACCGGCGATCGCTGCGTGCAGCAGCGCCGCGTCGGTGACGGTGCGGGCCAGTGGGCCCGCCTGGTCCAGCGAGCTGGAGAAGGCGACCAGACCGTAGCGGCTCACGCCGCCGTAGGTGGGCTTCACCCCGACCAGCCCGCAGACCGCGGCCGGCTGGCGGATGGAGCCGCCCGTGTCGGTGCCGATCGCCAGCGGGGCCTCGAAGGCCGCGACCGCCGCGGCGCTGCCACCGCTGCTGCCGCCCGGGATGCGGGTGGTGTCCCACGGGTTGCGGGTCGGCCCGTAGGCGGAGTTCTCCGTGGACGAGCCCATGGCGAACTCGTCCATGTTGACCTTGCCGAGCAGGACGACATCCGCCGCCCGCAGCCGGCTGACGACGGTCGCGTCGTACGGCGCGTGCCAGCCCTCGAGGATCCGGCTGCCGCAGGTGGTCGGCATGCCGCGCGCGGTCAGGACGTCCTTGAGTGCCAGTGGCACCCCGGCGAGCGGGCCGAGCCGCTCCCCGGCCGCCCGGCGCTCGTCAACGGAGCGGGCCGCGGCGAGCGCTCCCTCGGCGTCGACGTGCAGGAAGGCATGGATGGTGTGGTCGACCTTGGCGATGCGATCGAGCGCCGCCTGGGTCGCCTCGACGGCGCTCAGCTCGCCCGCGGCGATCGCCGCGGCCGTGGCCGCGGCGGTCAGCTGCACGACGTCTGTCGTGGCGGCTGCGCTGGTCGTGGCGGAAGGTGTCGGGTGGTCCGTCATGCGGGCGGCGACCTCACTCGTCCGGATCAAGGATGCGGGGCACCCGGAAGCGGCCGTCCTCGGTGGCGGGGGCGCCGGCCAGGGCCTCGGCGACGGGCAGCGACGGGCGGGCGACGTCCGGGCGCATGACGTTCGTCAGCGGCACGGCATGACTGGTCGGTGGGATGTCTGCCGCGGCGACCTCGGCCACCCGGGCGACCGCCGACAGGATCGCCTCGAGCTGCGGTGCCAGCGCGTCCAGCTCGTCGTCGGTCACCGACATCCGCGAGAGCCGGGCGAGATGGGCTACCTCGTCCCGCGTGATCCCCATTGCGTGTGGCCCCTTCGTGCGCGGTGGGCGCGAGGCCCGTGACTGGTCGTGCGTGCCGCGGGCGGCTGCCGGGAGAACCGGGGACTCCGGACCGCCCGGAGGCTGGCCACGGGGGAGAGATCCGGACCGGACGCTTCGCCGCGTCGACGTCATGTCATGGTACGGGCCGGGGCGCGGCCGGCACGGACCTCACCCCGCCGACCTGCCGGCCGAGGGTGTCCCCGCGGCGCCGCCGCCCCGCCTCGCCAGCTCCCCGCCGGGCGCCTGACCAGGCAAGCGGCGGCGCGCCGCGTCATCTCGGCGTGACCGGTAGGCCATGCCCACGACACGCTTTTTGTGCATGCTCAACTACATGTCGCACCTGCTGCGCGTCGTATTACCGGACCGCCCGGGCACCCTTGGCGCCGTCGCCACCGCCCTGGGCGCCGCCGGCATCGACATCGCCAGCGTCACGGTCGTGGAGCGCACCCCCGCCGGCGCGGTCGACGACCTGCTCGTCATGCTGCCCCCGGGAGGACTCGCGGATCGGGCGATCAGCGCGGTCCAGTCGGTGCCGGGTGTGGTCGTCGAGTCGCTGCGCCCGTTCCTCGCGGACGGCGGCGGCGTCGCCAGCGACCTCGACCTCGTCGACGCGCTGACCGAGCGGCCCCTCGACGCCGCCGCGACGCTGACGGAGCTGGCCCCGGCCGTGTTCAACGCGGACTGGGCGGTGCTGCTCGAACACGTGGGCACCGGCGACGTGCGGGTGCGGGAGACCTCGGTCGGCGCGCCCACGCTCGGCGGGGACGACCTCGGCGTGCCCGAACGGGTCCGGTTGCCGCTGCCCTGGCTGCCGCTGGACCGGGCGCGACGGATCGGACCGGACGAAGGCGCCTTCCCGCCTCGCTGGGAGGCGGTCAGCATGGAGCTCGCCGCGGCACCCGTCGGCGGCGACCGACTGGTCGTCCTCATCGGCCGTCCCGGAGGGCCGGCCTTCCGTGCCTCCGAGCTCGAGCGGCTGGCCCACCTCGCCGGCATCGCGGCGAGCCTGAGCAGGACGGATCGCCTCTGACCGGGACCCCGTCAGCTCTTGCCCCGGGTCAGCGCGGCTGGGCGTCGTCCTGCGCCTGCGCGGCCCGGCGGGCGGCGTCGGCGTCCGGGGCGGAGTCGGCGTCCGGGGCGGCGTCGGCGGGCACGGCCCGCTCGCGCGCGGCGTCCGCGCCGCGTTCGAGCAGCACGGCGAACCCGGCCTCGTCCAGCACCGGTACGCCGAGGCTGCGCGCCTTGTCGTACTTGGCGGCCCCCGGATCGGCACCGACGACGACGAACGCCGTCTTCCTGCTCACCGAACCAGTGACCTTGCCCCCGCGGCCCTGCACCGCCTCGGTCGCCGAGTCCCGACTCCAGGCGTCGAGCGTCCCCGTGATGACCACCGCGACACCGTCGAGCGGGCGGGGGCCCTCCTCGGCCCCGGCGTCGGCGAGCGAGGCGCCGCCGGCGGCGATGCGGGCGACGATGTCGCGGTGACGGGCGTCGGCGAACCAGTCCACCACCGCACGTGCGATCTTCGGGCCGACGCCCTCGACGGCGGCGAGCTGCTCGGCGGGGGCGGCGGCGATCGCGTCGAGCGAGCGCAGCTCCCGGGCGAGCCCGCGGGCCGCGGTCGGCCCCACGTGGCGGATGGACAGGCCGACCAGCAGCCGCCACAGCGGCCGGTGGCGGGCCGCCTCGACGCCGCGCAGGATCTGGTCGATCTTCTTCTGGCCGAAGCCGCGCAGCCCCTCGAACGACTCCGCCGTCAGGTGGAAGATGTCCCCGATGTCGTGGACGCGATCCGCCTCCAGCAGGGCGATCGCCGTCTCGTAGCCGAGTCCGTCGATGTCCAGCGCACCCCGCGAGGCGATGTGGAAGATCGACTCGCGTAGCTGCGCCGGGCAGGAGTAGGTGTTCGGGCAGCGGATGTCCACCTCGCCCTCGGGGCGCACCAGCTCGGTGCCGCACTCGGGGCAGTGGGTGGGCATGACGAAGGCGCGCTCCGTGCCGTCGCGCAGGTCGACGACCGGGCCGACGATCTCCGGGATCACGTCACCGGCCTTGCGGAGCACGACCGTGTCGCCGATGAGGACGCCCTTGCGGCCGACCTCGTCGACGTTGTGCAGGGTCGCGAGCCCCACGGTCGACCCCGCGACCAGCACCGGCTCCAGTTCGCCGAACGGCGTGACCCGGCCCGTGCGGCCGACGTTCACCCGGATGTCGCGCAGCTTCGTCGTGACCTCCTCGGGCGGGTACTTGAAGGCCACCGCCCACCGCGGCGCCTTCGACGTCGACCCCAGCCGGCGCTGCAGGGCGAACGCGTCGACCTTGACGACCACCCCGTCGATCTCGTGGGCGACGTCGTGGCGGGCCTGCCCCCAACGGTGTATGTACGCCAGCACGTCGCCCACCGACGCCAGCACCTCGAAGTGGGTCGAGACGGGCAGCCCGAACTCGGCGAGCCGGGTGTAGGTCGCCGACTGGGAGGCGGCGTCGAACCCGCGCCGCACCCCCAGCCCATGGATGATCATGTCAAGGGGGCGGGTGGCGGTGACCCGGGGATCCTTCTGGCGCAGCGACCCGGCCGCGGCGTTGCGCGGGTTGGCGAACGGCTTGCCGCCCCCGGCCACCAGCGATGCATTGAGCTCGGCGAACTTCTCGGTCGGGAAGAAGACCTCGCCGCGGACCTCCAGCAGCTCTGGCACGCCCGCCCCGCGCAGCCGGGTCGGCACGCTCGCCAGCGTGCGGATGTTGGGGGTGATGTCCTCCCCCGTGCGCCCGTCGCCGCGGGTCGCCGCGCGCACGAGCCGGCCGTCGGAGTAGACGAGGTCCACGGCGAGCCCGTCAATCTTCAGCTCGCACAGCCAGGCGTCGACCTCGGTCTCCCGGGCTGCCCGCGCGGCCCACTGGTGGAACTCGTCGTCGTCGAAGACGTTGTCCAGCGACAGCAGCCGTTCGAGATGCTCGACCGGGGTGAACAGGGTCGAGTACGACCCGGCCACCTTCTGCGTCGGCGAATTCGGGGTGCGCAGCTCGGGATGGCGCTCCTCGAGCGCGGTGAGCTCACCCGTCAGCCGGTCGTACTCGGCGTCGGCGACGGTCGGCGAGTCCAGCACGTAGTACCGGTAGGCGTGTTCGTCCAGCTCGCGGGCGAGCTCGGCGGCGCGGGCCCGGTCCGCGACAGACGCGACGACGCCCGGCTCGGCCCCGGCACCGGCCTCGGCCGCCGCCACGTCGCCGGAGTCCACCGACGCGCTCATGCCGGTGCGTCGACCAGGACGCGGCCTGCCCGACGGCAGTGCCGTATGACCGCCCTGGCCTCGTCGAGGCCGAATCCCGCAAGGCCGCACGCGGGTGCCACGGCGACCACCTCCCCGAGCTGTTCGGGCCGGAATCCAAGCCGGCTCCACAATGCGGTGACGGGTTCGACGGTACGGCGGACGTCCGACAAGTTCGGGAACCCGCCGCCGGTGGCCACCAGGCCCGCGATAATCCGCACCCCGGCCTCCACAAGCTCGCCGACCGCGTCATCCTGGGCCCAGGTCAGCAGAGCGGTGTCGAGCCCGACGAAGTCCATTCCGGCGCCGTGCAGCGCCGCCAGCGGCACGTCCGGGGCGCAGCAGTGCACGCCGATCCCGGCGACGCCGGTCAGCGCCCGGATGGCCTCGGCGAGGGCCGCAAGCCGCTGCTCCACCAGGCCCGCCTCGACGGCCGGCACCACCGAGAAGCCGCTGGGCGTGCGCACCCGGCCGGCCAGCACCGCCGGCAGCAACGGCTCGTCGAGCTGGACGACGAACTGCGCGCCAGGGACCCGTCGAGCGAGGTCGCCGAGATGCTCGGCCAGGCCCGCCGTGAGCGCCTCGGCGAGGTCGCGGGTCGCCCCGGTGTCGGACAGCGCCTTGTGCCCGCGGGGCAGCTCGAGCTCGGCGGCCAGCGTCCACGGCCCGGCCACGGCGACCTTGATCGGCCCGGAGTACCCGTCGGCGACGTCGGTCAACGCGTCGAGGTCCCGTCGCAGCAGGTCCCGGGATCTGCGCAGGTCGTGGCCCGGCCGGGGCACCAGCCGCCAGCCGGCCGGCTGCAGGTCGACGGGCAGGTCGAGCAGGATCGCCCCAGCTCGACCGATCATCGTGGCGCCGGGCCCGCGAGCCGGCAGCTCCGGCAGCTGCGGCAGGTCCGGCAGCTCGTCGAACACCATCTTCGTGGCCTCGACCGGATCGGTGCCCGGCAGAGATCCCACGCCGGTGGCCGAGCCGGCCGGCCACAGCGGCGTGCGGCCTACCTCAGTGCTCATCGAGACTCATGCCGCCATTGTGGCCGACACCCCCCGGCGC
>NZ_JAMPTM010000148.1 GCF_025403375.1 Frankia gtarii | reverse complement strand
CTTCCACACCTATTAAGTCGTCGGCAGCGTAAGATTTGTATAAGAGACAGTTCCACAACCGCGAGCGTCGCGGTTCCACGGCGCAGCAACCTCCGCTTTTGAAGGGATCGCCGCGCTTGCGAGGGGCCCGGGGCGCTATCTGGTGCCGCGAGGAGGTGGTGTGCATGGGAGCGGCGCCATCCGAATACCGGAAAAGAACCCACGAGCGGCTGCACCGGAGGCTCGACGGCTGTTACGCCGGGCCAACCTGACGTCCCGTGACCGATACCCCGAACGGGCAACAACGCGGGGCATTTCATCGGTACCGAGATAATGAGGCGGTGAGAGGAGCGGGCCACTACAGCGAGGCCCTGGCCGGGCGGGGAGCGGAGGTCGTCGCCGTCGAGGGCAGCAAGCGCATGATCGGGCATCTGCGCCGCCGCGTCGCGCGGCAGGCGGACGGCCGCGTACATGTGCACCGTCACGATCTGGAGCGTCCGATGCCCTTCCTCGCTGACGGGAGTTGCGACGGCGCGGTGCTCGCGCTCATCGTCCATCACATCGACCACCGGGCCGAGCTGTTCGGGGAGATCCCGCGGGTGTTGCGCCCGGGCGGGTGACCGCGCCGTTCCGGCAGCGCACCGACACCGTGCCGATCTGGCGGATGCCGCTCGGGGCGCTGCTCGACGAGGTGCTCACCGTGGGCTTCCGGCTCGAACGGCTCGTGGAGCCGCGGCCCGTTCCGGAGCTGGCCGAACGCGACCCCACCGGCTACGCCCGGCTCTGCCGCGAGCCCGCCTTCCTGACGGCACGCTTCGGACGCGCACGAACGGGGACCGGTATGCAATCCATGCTGGATCTGCCGGTGGAAGAAGGTGCGGGAGGATTGATCGACGGCGGCTTTCGGCCGCCGGCTCGGGCTGCCGAACCGCCACCATTGTGGAAGCCTGATGCCGGCTGGCTAGACTTCATCAGAGACAGCCGATGTAATTGATTTACGCGCATTTAATGCTAGCAGGGATGGGGCCGGTTTGTCAACAGATGACGTTGAATCCGAGCAGGCGTACGTCTCCGCTCTCTACGATCGGCTCGACGGGCTTCGTCGGCGCACCGCGACCCGGCTGCGCGGTGTTCTCCGGCACTCCGAGAGCCTGCCGCGAGCCCGGTTCGAGCGGGACGCGGCCAGCGCCGACTGCGCGGCCACGCTGGCCCGGATCACCGCCGCCGAGAACGGCCTGTGCTTCGGCCGGCTGGACTTCGACGGCGGCGCGCGGCGCTACGTCGGCCGGATGGGCATCTTCGACGAGGACGCGGACTACGAGCCCCTGCTGATCGACTGGCGGACCCCGGCCGCCCGGCCGTTCTACGCGGCGACCGGGGCGTCGCGCCTCGGCGTCCGTCGGCGCCGGCACATCACGACGCGGCGCCGCGAGGTGACCGGCCTCGACGACGACGTCTTCGAGCTCGCCGAGCTCGGTGCCGCCGACGAGCTGGTCGGCGAGCCGGCGCTGTTCGCCACCCTCAACGCCGCACGCACCGGCCGGATGAGCGACATCGTCGAGACCATTCAGGCCGAGCAGGATCGGATCATCCGCTCGGACCAGCGTGGGATCCTCGTCGTCCAGGGCGGGCCGGGCACCGGTAAGACCGTGGTCGCGCTGCACCGCGCCGCCTACCTGCTCTACACCCATCGTGATCGGCTGGCCCGCAGCGGCGTGCTGGTCGTCGGGCCGCACCCGACGTTCCTGCGTTACATCGAGAACGTGCTGCCGTCGCTGGGTGAGACCAGCGTGGTCAGCGCGACGGTCGAGGCGCTCTACCCGGCGGCGACGGCGGACCGGTCCGACGAGCCGGGGCTGGCCGAGCTCAAGGGTCGGGCGGTGCTGGCCGACGTCCTCGCCGCGGCGGTCCGCGACCGGCAGCGGCTGCCCGGCGGGCAGACGCTGGAGATCCACACCGAGGAGCGCCTGCTGATGCTCGAGCGCAGCACCTGCGCCCGGGCCCGCGCGCTGGCCCGGGAGTCCGGCGAGCTGCACAACCAGGCCCGGACCATCTTCGTGCGAGCCGTGATCGAGGCACTGGCCCGCCAGGTCGCCGACGGCTATGCCGCCGAGACGATCACCGCGCAGGTGCTGGAGGCGGACCCGGAGGCGCTCGACCTGCTGGCTCCGGCCGGTTTCGGCGGCACCAGCCTGCTCGACGACGACGACCTCGCCCAGCTGCGCCGGGAGCTGCGCGCCGACCCGGCCGTGCGGGCGGCGCTGGACGAGCTGTGGCCGGTGCTGAGCCCCGAGCAGCTCGTCGCCGAGCTGTACGCGGACCCCGGCACTCTCGCGTCGGCGGCGCCGGAGCTGACCGCCGCCGAACGGCGCCTGCTGCACCGACCACTGGCGGAGGACCGCGCCAACCCGGACGACGCCTGGCTACGCGACCTGCGCGACGCCACCGCCGGCGCCGCGGCATCACCGGGCCCCGGCGCCGCGGGCGGCGGGCGTGAGGTTGACGATCCCGGCACCGCGGACGGGTCGGCGGACGGCGGCGGCGGCGAAGCCGGCGCGGGCGCGGGGCCGCGGCCGGCGGGCGGTTGGACCGCCGCGGACATCCCGCTGCTCGACGAGGCGGCGGAGCTGCTCGGAGAGGACGACCGGGCGACCCGCGCCGCGGCGCTGCGCGACCGGCTGGCCCGGGTGGCCTACGCCCAGGGCGTGCTCGACATCATCTCCCGCGACGTCGAGGACGACCCCGAGATCATGATGGCGACCGACCTGATCGACGCCGGCCGGCTCGCCGACCGACATGAGGACGCCGACCTTCGCACGATCGCCGAGCGGGCGCTGGCGGACCGGATGTGGACGTTCGGGCACGTCGTCGTCGATGAGGCGCAGGAGTTGTCGGAGATGGCGTGGCGGATGGTGATGCGCCGCTGCCCGACCCGGTCGATGACGATCGTCGGGGACATCGCCCAGACCGGCGACCCGGCCGGCACGACATCATGGGAACGTGTCCTCGCTCCCTACACGACCGGCGCGCGGCCCCGCCAGGAGTCGCTGACGGTGAACTACCGCACTCCCGCGGAGATCATGGCGGTGGCCGCCGACGTGCTCGCGACGCTGCGCCCGCCGCAGCAGCCGCCGCGGTCGGTGCGTGCGCTCGGTGTCGAACCCTGGCGGCTGCGGGTGACCGACGGTGAGCTCGGCGCAGTGCTCGCCCGCACGGTCCTGGCCGAGCTGGCCCGGCCGGCCGCCGACACGGCCGGCCAGCTCGCCGTGCTGGTGCCGGCGGGGCGGCTCGCCGAGCTGACCGCCGCGGTGCGGGCGGCCGTGCCGGATGCCGAGTCCGGCCGCGCCGCCAGGCTGTCCGCGCCGGTCGTCGTGCTCGGGATCCGGGAGGCCAAGGGGCTGGAGTTCGACACGGTGCTCGTCGCCGACCCGGACCGGGTCCTCGCCGAGTCTGCGCGCGGCGCGCACGATCTCTACGTCGCGCTGACCCGGGCGACACGGTCCCTCGGCGTCCTGCACACCGGCGAGATACCGGCGATGCTCGCCCGCCTTTCTCCGGCCGGCACGGCGCACGTCCATGTCCCCGAGGCAGTCCCTGGCCGCGGGGACATGGACGCCTGAGCGCCGGCTAGCCCGCCGAGGGCAGCTTCCGCCCGCGTGCCGGCGTGTCCCAGCGCCCGCCCGGGCTCTGCTCGGCGGGGGACTTCGCCCGCGCCTCCGCCGGGTCGACGAAGCGTCCGGTCTCCTCGTCGAGGACCGAGATCTGCGCTGCGCCGATGTCGAAGTACATGCCGACGAGTTCCAGCGTGCCGTCCTCGAGGGCCCGGCGCACGGCTGGATGCTCCCGCAGGTTGTCCAGCTGCTGGGCGACGTTGGCCCGGCCGAGGCGTTCGACCGGCGCGAGGTCCTCCGTACCCGGCGGGGGCGTTCGGGTCAGCGACGCGGCGGCGTGGGACAGCCAGCCGGCGAGCGCCGACTCCGGCTGACCGTGCAGCGCACCGGTCAGCAGTGCGTTCATGGCGCCGCAGCCGGAGTGGCCGCAGACGACGATCGCGGGCACCCGCAGCACGTCGACGGCGTAGTCCAGTGCGGCGGTGACGGACAGGTCGCCGGACACCGGCAGGCCGAAACGCGACCCGGTGGCGGCACCGGGTGGCAGTTCCACCCCGGGCGCGATACTCACGCCGGCGGCCATGCCGACGCCCGAGGCCATGCCGACGCCGGCGCCGGTCGGGCTGGACGACCCGAGCCGGCCCAGGTCGCGGGCGAGGGGCCGGCCCAGCGGCGGGCGGTGCCTGTCGTGACGCGGGACGATGTTGCCGACGTTGCGGACGGTGAACAGGTCGCCGGGCCCGCTGCTGGTGATGATGTTCGGGACGATGCGCGAGTCGGCGCAGGTGAGGAACAGCGCGGAGGGTTGCTGGCCGGCGGCGAGGCCGTCGAAGGTGCCGCGCAGCAACGGCGCGGCTCGGCGGTGGAACTCGTTGACGCCGACGAGCATCGTGCCGACATGGTCGACCTGGACGGCCGCGGACGGTGCGCCGTCGGCCGTGTCTTCCAGCGGGTGGGCGGACTGCTCCACCTCCTGCCACTGCGACCAGGGGGCGAACCAGCGCGGCAGGTTCGGCGTCACCGAACGGCGGCGCTCGCCATGGTCGACCCGGCGGAACCAGACCTGGCCGATCTCGTCGATGCTGACCACCCCGCCGGACGCCTCATGGTTGGCGCACCAGCCGCGCAGGTGCTCGTAGGCGGCGTGGTCGAGGTAGTCGACGATGAGCTCGATCGAGACGGGCGCGCCGAGCGGGATCCGGCCGAGGACCCGGGCCAGGCGCGGCAGCGACAGGAAGCTCAGCGTCCCCTCGACCTCCACCTGCCAGACTCCGTCGCTGTGCACCAGGCGGATGCTCGACCACAGGACCCGGCGCAGGACCAGGCCGAGCGCGGTGACCAGCCCGAGCGCGACGCCCTGCAGCAGGTCCAGGGACACGACGCCGACCAGCGTCACCACGTAGACGGGCAGCTCGCCGTGCCGGCGGACGTGGCGCAGGTGGGCCACGTCGACCAGCCGCAGCCCGACGACGACGAGCAGGCCCGCCAGGGCCGCCAGCGGAATCCATTCGACGGCGAAGCCGAGGAACAGGGCGAACGCCAGCACCCAGAGGCCGTGCAGGATCGCCGACGCGCGGGTGCGCCCGCCGGAGACGACGTTGGTCGAGCTGCGCACGATGACGCCGGTGACCGGCAGGCCGCCGACGAGGCCCGAGACGAGGTTGGCCGCGCCCTGGCCCAGCAGCTCGCGGTCGAGGTCGGCGCGCGGCCCCCGCCAGCCCTTCGAGGTGGCGAGCTGGTCGACGGCGACGGCGGACAGCAGCGACTCCACGCTGGCGACGATCGCCACGGTGAAGATTCCCAGCGCGATGCCGGACCAGTTGCCGTCGGGCAGTTCGGGCAGGGCGATGGAGTCGAACAGCGAGGCGGGCAGGTCGACGCGCGGAACATCGAAGCCGACGACGGCGGCGAACGCGGTGCCGACGACGACGGCGACGAGATACGCCGGGATCCGGCGCAGGAAGCCCGGGACGGCGTGGGGCAGCCGTGGCCAGAGCAGGATCGTCGCGATCGTGACCAGGCCGACGACGGTCGCCGGGCCGTGCGGGCTGATGATCGCTTCCGGTATCGCCCGGATGTTGTCCCAGGCGTGGCTGTCGGCCTTCCCGCCGAGCACGACGTGGATCTGACCGAGGACGATGGTGAGGCCGATGCCGCCGAGCATCCCGTGGACGATGGCGGGTGAGACCGCGAGGGAGGCCCGGGCGACGCGGCACAGGCCCAGCAGGATCTGCAGCAGGCCGGCGCCCACCGTGATCATGCAGGTGACCCGCCACCCGTAGGTGTTGACCAGATCGGCGACGATCACGGTCAGGCCGGCGGCGGGGCCGCTGACCTGCAACGGGGCGCCGCCGAGGGCTCCCGCTACGATGCCGCCGACCACCGCAGCGAGCAGGCCTGCCGCGACCGGGGCACCGGAGGCGACGGCGATGCCCAGCGACAGCGGCAGAGCGACGACGAAGACGACGAGGGAGGCCTGCAGGTCGGGCCGCCATCCGTCCCGGGGGCCAGCCGGCCGCCGGGACCGATGCGAGCCACGCGGGCCGCTCGGACTGTCCGAGCTGTCCGAGCTGTCCGAGCTTGCCGTGACGGGCGGCGAGTGGCTGTGCCGCGACGGCGACGGCGGCGACGGTGGGGTAACCGGTGCGGTCATGTCCAACTCCTCGTGGATCGGCGCAATGATGGGGGTCACCCGAACGGGCGGCCCAAAAGCGGCGTCGTTGCCGAGGGATCTCATGCTGATCACTACCAGCAGTCGGCGGGGCCGAATGCCCACCTGGTCTGCCGCGGATGGTGACGGGTATTGCACCGAACCCAACGATCCGGACCGCGGACGAGTTTCACTCTGTGATGGTCAACCCACTCACGCGTAACCATTGGACAGCAACGCCCGCCGCTGTCCCAGGTATCGGCCGGACCAACAACACGGGACATCGGGGCCAGACGGCCCCAGGAAGAATGGACGAGACATCTGCGACATAAGGCTATAGAAGGGGCAGTCTGTGGCCGTTCGGCCATCCCCGAAAAGAGTGGGCGACGGCGGGCCGACGGGTCACCCCCGGGCGCCCACCCGGTGACCGTTCCGTCGCAGTCACCCATACTTGTCGTGACATGGGGTGAGAATGACGCCTCGGACGGCAGTCGGCGCGCCCGCCGGGGCGCGGGCAGGGGACGTCGCGCATGCACGGTCGTGGCCGGCTCGCCCCGCTTCTGCTCGTGGCGGGATTCAGCCTGTTGCTCGCGGCGTGGGTCGGCAGCAATGCGCCGGGCTTCGGGCCGGACGAGCCGGCGAACTTCGTCAAGGAGGTCGGCGCCGGTACCGGCCAGTGGTCGGGCACACCGGGGCGGCTCGCTCATCCGGCATTCGGCGCGCAGCCCGGCGCCCCGGAACGCATCGACTGGATCAACCGCAACAGCCGGGTCTTCCGGCTGCCGGCCGGTCTCGACCCGGGTCCGGCCGGTTTCCCTTGCGACCTGTTCCGCAACTGGCTGTCGGTACGCTGCCTCGACCGGCCACACTCCCGCCCACCGGCGACGCGGGCCCTGAGCTACGTCGGGACCTACGAGCCGTACGTCTACGCCGTCCCGGGTGCGGCGATGGCGCGAACCCACACGGCGCTCGGCGCGCTCTACACCGGCCGGGCGGTGACCGCGGCCCTCGTGGCCGCGCTGCTCGCCGTCGCCGTCGCCGCGGCGTGGAACGGCCCGGCCGGTCCGCTCTCCGTCGCCGGGGTGCTGCTCGCCGCGTCGCCCATGGTGCTGTTCATGGGCTCCGTGCTCGGCACCAACGGCATCGAGATCGCGGCCGCCACCGCGCTGTTCTCGCTGGTGCTGCGGATGGGCCGGGAGGCGGGTCCACCCCGCTGGGCCTGGCCGGCGGTGGGCGTCGTCGGCGCGCTGCTGGCGCTGGCCCGGCCCACCGGACCGGCCTGGGTGCTGCTCGCCCCCCTCGTCGGCCTGGTGCTCGCCCAGCGGCGCACCCGTGGGCGAGGCGACCCGGGAGCTTCCCAGGACGCGACGCGGTGGCGGGGCACGAACCGGTGGCGGGGCACGAACCGGTGGCGGCGGGCGTGGCCGGTGCCCTGGCTGGGCCTGGCCGTCGGCGGTGTTGTGGCGACGGCGTCGTGGGAGCGGGCCGTGCAGCCGCATCCGGGAATCCGCCGGGGGCTGGTCATCGAAGGGCTGCATCGGCTGCCTCACGATGCTGACGCCTGGGTGCGGCAGTGGGTCGGCGTGTTCGGCTGGGCGAGCCTGCCGATGCCCACATACGCGTACCGGATCTGGTGGCTCGCCGTCGTCGTCCTCGCCCTGGTCGCGCTCGCCGCCGGGCCGTGGCGGGCCCGGCTGGGATTCGTGGCGGTGCTCGTCGGCGCCGCGGTGGTGGCCGTCGGCCTCGACGTCGCGGTGCTGCACCAGACCCGCTTCCCGGTATACGGGCGGTACCTGCTGCCCCTCGCGGTGCTGCTGCCGCTCACCGCCGGGGAGATCATCACCCGCCGGGCGGCGCGACTGCCCGCAGCGGTCCGCCGGCCGCTCCAGGTCGCGGTGCCCCTGCTGGTCGCCGCGGTCCACCTCGTCGGGCTGTGGGCGAACGCCCGCCGCTACGCCGTCGGCACGGGTGGCCCCGGCTGGTTCCTCGGCCGGTCGCAGTGGAACCCCCCGGGCGGCTGGTCACCGTGGTTCGCCCTCGCCGTGGCCGGGGCCGTCTGCCTGGTCGGATTTGCCCTGACCGGACTGCGCGCGGTCCCGGCCACACCCGGGGCGCCGACCGGTGGCGGGCCCGACACCGGCGACCTGACCGCCTACCCGACCGCAACCGACGCCAGCTACGCAACCGAGCAGGAGTGAGCGTGGACTACCGGACGATGGGCCGTTCCGGCCTCAAGGTCTCCCAGGCGTGCCTCGGCGCGATGAACTTCGGCGCGGTCGGCCTCGCGTCCTGCGGCGAGGCCGAGGCCATCCGGATCATCAATGCCTTTCTGGACGCCGGGCACAACTTCATCGACACCGCCGACATCTACAGCGGCGGGCAGTCGGAGCAGATCGTCGGGCGCGCCATCGCCGCCCGCCGCGACGAGGTCGTCCTCGCCACCAAGGGGCACATGCCCGCCGGCCCCGGCCCGAACGGCCGCGGCTCGTCCCGGGTGCACCTGACTCGCGCCCTGGACGCCAGCCTGAGCCGGCTCGGCACCGACCACATCGACCTGTACCAGGTGCACCAGCCCGATGACGAGACGCCCATCGAGGAGACGATGGCAACCCTGGACGGATTCGTCCGCGCCGGCAAGGTGCGCTACCTCGGCTGTTCGAACTACAGCGCCAGCCGGATCGTCGAGGCGCAGTGGGCGGCCGAACGTGTCCACGGCACACCGTTCGTGAGCCTCCAGCCGCAGTACTCCCTCGTCGCCCGCGACATCGAGGCCGAGGTGCTGCCGGTCTGCGCCCGCCACGGCGTGGGCACACTGATCTACAGCCCGCTGGCCGGCGGGGTCCTCGCCGGGCGCTACCGCCGCGACCGGGGTCCGGACGCCGACACCCGCGTCGCCCGCCTGCGCGCGTGGGGAGCCCCGGCCGCCCGACGCTTCGCCGACGGAATCGTCACCGAACGTGGGCTGGACATCGCCGAGGCGGTGGCGGGGGTCGCCGCCGAGCTCGACACGACGTCGGCGGCGGTGGCACTCGCCTGGGCCGCCGCCCGTCCCGGCGTCACATCGGTCATCATCGGACCGCGCACCTTCGACCAGTACGAGCAGAATCTCGCGGGATTCGACATCGCCCTGCCCGAGGAGCTCGCCGCCCGCCTCGACAAGGTCTCCGGCCCCGCGCCGGGCCCCCTCGACGGCCGGGCCGCGCCCCGCTGATTCGCCTCCGGATCCCCCGTGGGCCAGCGGCCCCGGGGGACGGTGGACGGTCGGGATCGGCCACGATCAGAGTCTGGATGATCGGATCAGAGGCGGTCGGATCAGAAGCGGTCGGGGTCCTGCGGCGCGGGATGGCCGGAGCTGATCTCGGCGCGGGCGCGGGTGACGATCTCCTGGACGTGTCGTTCGATCTCCTCGGGATCCAGGCCGAGGGCGCGGCCGATGTGCACCGACCAGACCTCCGAGCGCACGTTGGTCTCGAAGTCCAGGTCTGCGCGCAGGTTCTGGCGGGTGTCCGCCCGGTTCTGGCTGACCATGACGAACGTCGACAGGAAGATCGCCTCCAGACTGACGATCATCGTGAGGAGTCCGAACGGGTAGCGGTCGAACACCGCGGCGTCGCCGAACACGCCCTCGTTGAGCAGGATCCACCCGCTGAACCAGACGGCGTGCAGGTACACGAAGGGCAGCGATCCCGCGAACGACGTGATCAGATCTGCCGCGCGGTCCTGCGAGGAGCTCATCCGGGTGAAGACGACCCGTTCGTTGCGGATCCGGGCACGTGGCCGCGGGCGGCCGTCCGCACCGGGGCGGCGGTGCTGATCGTGGGCGTCGGCGGGAGAACTCATGAACTACATGCTGATGTCCGAAGGTCCGCGCATCGGTGCCGCCCCCCGGCGGCCGCACGTGATCTCTGCGGCCCGATTCCCTGGGCGGGTCGGCCCCGATCCCGCTCGAGAACGCAAGCGGCACCGTCGTGTTGCGAAGGGTCACGGGCACTCCTACAGTCCGGAGGTGCCGACCGGCCGCCGCGGGGGCTGCCCTCCGCTCCCGGCCGACCTTTCTCATCCGGCGCGCATTCGTGCGACGGTGGCGCGACCGTCGCGCGACCGAGTGATCCGAACGGAGCCAGATGATGAGCACCGGCAGTGGGCTGGACGCCGCGGAGCTGGCCCGGGAACAGGCGGAGCTGCTACCCGATCGCCTGACCCTCGCCGCCGTCGAGATCAACCGCCACGAGTTCGACCCGAGCAACTACCCGGTCAATTCTCCGGGCAGCAACAGCTCCTACATCGAGAACCATTCGGAACCGGAGATCGCCTACAGCAACCAGTCCTTCGTCGAATCCATCGTCAACAGCTGGAGCCAGGTGAACCAGTGGTGACCTCCGCGATCGACGCGAGGGCCACGCTTCTCGAATGCGACGATGCGGCAAGCGATGTTCGACCGTACACAGAGCATGACGTGACACACCCGATTCGGATCCTCGCCATCGCGTTTTGGCGCGACTAGCGTTCCACCCGTCAGAGCAGTCATGAGGACTGGATCACGACGGGGGCTAGAATGCAGGAAGAAATTAAGGAGGGATCCGACGGAAAACGTCGGAGATTTCCTCTGGAGCAGACGGAACTGCTGCCCGAACGACTGACCCTGGCAGCCCTGGAGATCGGCCGGAAAGAATTCGATCCCACCTTCTTTCCGATCAATTCACCCTGGTCGAACATGGCCCAGATCGACGCGCACGGCGAACCGCAGATCCTCGGCGGGATACTGCCGATCCTCATCTCGCTGGTACCCAGCATCAACATCATCTTCCAGATCGACGGCCACTGATCGACCCGCGACGGACGGCAAAGATGATCAATGTTCCCCCACGCCCCGCTCCCGTTCCAGCGACGGGTCCGGGGCGCGGGGGCCAACCCGTCGTCGGCGAGCCCGGCCCGGTGCCGGTCCGGCCACGCCGGGCCGACGGCTTGGCCCTGCTCGGCGAGTTCGCCGGCTCCGGCCTGGACCGGCCGGTCGAGCTCGCCCGCCGGGGCGACGGTCAGGTCGTCGCGCTCACCGAGCTGCTCGCGCACATCCTGGCGGCGGCGGACGGCACCCGGGACGTCGAGGCGATCGCCGGCCGGGTGACGGCGCGTGAGGGCCGGGCGGTGAGCGGGGCCGACGTCCGCTACCTGATCGCCGACCGGTTGATGCCGCTCGGCCTCATCGCCGCCGTCGGCGGCGCCACCCCGAATCCCCGGGCAGCGACGATGTTCACCCTCGCCGGGCGGCGGACCCTGCTGCCCGCGCCGGTGGTGGCGCGGATCAGCGGGGTGCTCGCGGTGCTGTTCCGGCCGGCGGCCGTCGCTGGGCTGCTCGCCATGCTGGTCGCGGCGGACATCTGGGCGTTTCGCCGGCACAGCGTCGCCGACAGCGCGGCCGCGGTGCTCGCCACCCCGACGCTGATGCTGGCGGTGGTCGGGCTGGCCCTGGCCGGCGCCCTGGTCCACGAGTGCGGGCACGCCGCCGCCTGCCGCTACGGCGGCGCCCGACCCGGCGTGATCGGCTTCGGCATGTACCTGGTGTGGCCGGCGTTCTTCACCGATGTCACGGACACCTACCGGCTCAGCCGGCGCGGCCGGCTGCGCACCGACCTCGGCGGCATCTACTTCAACGGGCTGTACGCGCTGGTCCTGTGCGGCGCGCTCGCGGTCAGCCACGCCGAAGTCCTGGTGACCGCGATCGTGCTCACCCACCTCGACGCCGCCCGCCAGCTCGCGCCGTTCGTCCGGTTGGACGGCTACTACATCATGGGCGACCTCGCCGGGGTGCCCGACCTGTTCAGCCGGATGGTCCCGGCCCTGCGCTCGGCCCTGCCCGGCCGGGGCGGCGGTACGGCACCCGCCGGCCTGACCGGTGGCACGCGGCTGACCGGGCTGACCCGGCGGGCTCGGCTGGTGGTGACCGCCTGGGCGCTGCTCGCCGCACCCGCGATCGTGGTCAACCTGGTGATGCTGCTCGTGTCCGTGCCGTTCGTCCTGCCCCGCACGGCGCGAGCCGTCTGGGCGCAGCTCGAACCGGCAGGTTCGGCGATCGCTGGCGGGCAGATGCTGACCGGCGCCGCCGACGCCGCGGCCGCCGTCGTCCTGGCGCTGCCGGCCGCCGGCATGCTGTTCGTGCTGTTCCTGCTCGGCCGTGCGGTGGGCCGCGGCCTCGTCGCGTACCGACGCCGCCGTCAGGCCCCGGCCGGTGAGGCGAAGAACTCCAGCACGATGCCATCCGGGTCGCGCGACGACAGGCCGCTGCCGTAATGGGCGTCGACGATTCCTCCAGATTAGTATTTCTGTCGATTAGGCGTTCCAGGAAAGCACGGCCGCGATCTTCTGCGCGCCGCCAAGATGCACGCGGGGCACCTCGAAACGCCACGCGGTGCCGTCGTGGAGATGAATTTCGAGCACGCCGGCCATCTTGCCCTTGTTGACCTGGGCGAGCCGCACAGCGGGTCGCGGCGCCGCCGCGATCACCGTATCGGTCGGCTTCGGCCGGAATGCGCCGCGCTTGGCTGCGAAGAGGATGACCTCGCCGGGAAAAACACCGAGATAGCCGAGCTGGCCGCGGGCCAGCACCGCGCCCTGCGCGGCGCCGCTCGCGGTCACCGCCGCGCCCACGGCACCCCCGATCGCGCCGCCCACCGCCGAACGGATCATGCCCATCGGCTCGACAAACGTGCCCACGGTCGCCACCCGATGATTCGCCACCTGAAGTCCTCCTGCCTGCTCGTCCATCTGGGGCCGGGCCACGTGGCGGCAGCCGCCGACCGGTTCCGGCTCCGTCAGTCGTCCACCAGGGCGTGCCGCGGATGTGCCAGGGACGTGCCACGGGTGTGCCGCGGAACCGCCCGGCGTCGTGGCGGTCATCGACGCGTCGTTCTGACGACAGGGCGGTCCGCAGGTACCCGGGCATTCCTAGGATCGGCGGGAGTGGCCGCGTTCGGCCGCATCGGCGGGCCGCGCGGGCCATGGTGGGAGTGGGCGACGTTGGCACAGGACTGGGTGGCTTCCGCCGCACCCGCCGCCCTGACGATCGTCCCCGGCGTCCGGCCCGGCTTCGGCCCGCTCGCCACCCGACCCGCGACCGGACCGGCCGTGGCGCGCCCGGCCGTTCTCGGGACTGCCACCTGGGGCGCAGCCGCCGGCGAGCCGCCGCCCCGACCCGTTTTCCTGCGCCCGCTTGCGCCACCCGCCGGCGAGTGCCCGGCCGCGGGGCCGGGCACTGCGGGGACGTTTGTCGGCCGCCGGGATGAACTCGCGCTGCTGGCCCGGCTCGCGGCGCGGGCGGCCGCCGGACGGCGCCAGGTCGCCGTCGTCTCCGGCGAAGCAGGGATCGGCAAGACGTACCTGTGCGAACGGGCCGCCGAGCAGGCCGAGCAGGCCGGCCTGCGGGTCGAGTGGGGACGCTGCTGGCCCTACGGCGGCGCGCCACCACTGTGGCCCTGGCCTGCGGTGCTGGCGGCGGTGAGCGGCATGTTGGGCGACCATCCACTGGCCGAGGGGCTCGGCGGCGGGTCTGCGGCCCCGGAACGGTTCACCCGGTTCCAGGCGGTCGCCGAGCTGCTGGCACGGCGGCTGACCGGCCGGCCCACCATGATCGTGCTGGACGATGTACATGCCGCCGACGCCGATGCCCTGCTGCTGACTCGTTTCCTCGCCCGAGCGCTGGACCGGGTCCCGCTGCTGCTTGTGCTCACCCGCCGCCCCGACGAGCAGGGCGACCCGACGCTGGCCCAGCTCGCCGCCGACGTCGAACGCGAGGCGACGGTGCTCGCCCTGAGCCGGTTCACCCTCCCCGACGCCGAGGACTACCTCGCGGCGCACGGCCTCGGCCGCCCGTGGATGGCCAACGACCAGCCAGCCAGCGTCACCGACCCGGGTGGCACCGACCCGGACCGCACCGAGCGGCATCTCACCGGGCCCGACCTGGCCCGGACAGTGCTCGCCATCACCGGCGGCAATCCGCTGTTCGTCAGCCGGGTCGTCGCCCACGGTTCGCCGCAGCCCGGCCTCCTCGGCGTGGAGCAGGCGGTGGCGCAGAGCGTCGACCTCCTCGACGCGGACACCCGGCGAACGCTGGCCCTGGCCGCCGTGCTCGGCCGGACCGTGGCCGTCCGTGACGTCGCCGCACTGGCCGACCGGCCCGTCGATGCCGTTCTCGAGGCGCTCGCCGACGCACAGCGGGCCGGGCTGGTCGAACCGGACGGCGCCGACCGCGTCCGGTTCGGGCACGACGTCATCGTCGCTGCGGCCACCGCGACGCTGAGCCCGCGGGAACGCCTCGACGCGCACGCCGGGGCCGCCGCCCTGATCGGCGCGTCGAACCGGGCGGACCGGCTGGCGCTGCGCGCCCATCACGCGCTGCAGGCAGCCGCCCGCTCCGACGAGGACGCGCGGCGTGCGGTGGACGCCTGCCGGGCCGCGGCCCGTTCCGCACGCCGCGGCTTCGACTACCAGCGGGCCGCGGCACTGCTCGACGCCGCCGTCGCCGTTTCCGATCCATGGCCGGCCACGTCGGGGCGGGCCGCGCTGCTCGTCGAGCGGGCCGAGGCGATCCTCGCCTGCGGCCGGCTGTCCGCCGCCCGCGACGCCTTCGCCCATGCGGCCGACGCCGTCGCCGGGGCCAGAGCCGGGGCCGACGACCCGATCCTGCTGGCCCGCGCGGCGTTGGGCCTGGGCGGCGTCTGGCTCAACGAGCACCGCGATCCCGTCGACCGCCGACGCGTGCTGGCCCTGCAACGCGCAGCCCTCGACGCTCTGACCGACCCCGACCCCGACCCCGACCACGCGGCGGCGTCCGGGGCGGCGGGCGACCAGGTCCGGCGGCAGGTGGCGTCGCTGCGGGGGCGGCTGGCGGTCCGGCTCGCCGCCGAATCGGTCTACGACGGCGCGACGCCCGAGCGGGCGTTGGCGGCGCTCGCCGAGGTCCGCGCGACGGGCGACGCCTGCGCCCTGGCGGAGGCCCTGTCGCTGACCCATCATGCGATGCTCGGACCCGAGCACAACCCGGTGAAACTCGCCCTCGCCCAGGAGCTGCTCACGGTCGCCGCAAGCGCCGGGGAGGGCGTTCTGGCTCTGCTGGGACTGCTGTGGCGGACGGTGGACCTGTTCCACCTGGGCGACGCGCGGGCCGAGCGATCGCTCGCCGAGCTGCGGGCGCGGGCCGACGCCCTGGCCTGTCAGAGCGTGCTTTACATCGTCGCCGCGATGGACGTCATGCGACTGGTGCGCGGCGGCCGGCTGGCGGAGGCCGAGACCGCGGCCGGCGCCTGCCTGGATCTGGGCCTGGCCGTCGGGGATGCGGACGCCCTCGCGTTCTACGGCGCCCAGCTCGCCAGCATCCGCTGGATGCAGGGCCGCGACGGGGAGCTGCTCGATCTCGCGGCCGAGGCGGCCGCCTCCCCGACGCTCGCCGCGGGCGACTTCGCCTTCGCCGCGGGCGCCGCGACGATGGCGGCCCGTGCCGGCCGCCTCGACGAGGCCCGCATCGCGCTGCACCGCCTGGTCCCTTCCGGCGGCGGGCTCGCCACGCTGCCCACCTCCAGCAGCTGGCTGACGGGGATGGTCGCCGTCGCCGAGGCCGCCTGCCTGCTCGGCGAGCGGGCGATCGCCGAGCAGACCGCGCTGCTGATCGAACCGTTCGCCGACCTGCCGGTCATGCCCTCGCTCGCCGTCACCTGCTTCGGTTCCGCCGAGCGGGCCCTGGGCCTCGTCGCCCTGGCGCTCGGCGATGCCGACGGGGCCGTGCGCCACCACGAACGCGCGCTGGCCGCGAACCAGCGGTTCGGCAACCGTCCGGGCACCGCCCTGGCCCGAGTCGACCTCGCCGACGCGCTGACCGCGCGGGCCGGTTCCGGGGACCGCGCGCGGGCACGGACGCTCCTGGCCGCCGCCCACGCCGAGGCGGTGGCGATGGACCTGCCGGTCCGCGCCGCCCAGTGGGCCGCCCTACTGCACGCGCTCGACTCTGAGCTCCCCCACCACTCTGAGCTCCCCCACCGCAC
>NZ_JAMPTM010000147.1 GCF_025403375.1 Frankia gtarii | reverse complement strand
CGCCCGAACAGCCCCGACCAGGCGCCCCGGCTGCCGCCGGCGCGACGGCCTCCGGCGCCGGGAGCAGCGTTCACCCGGTCGGCGAACACGGACAGGGCGGTGACCGCGGCGCTCTGGCTCGGCTCCGCGGGGTCAGGCAGATAGCCGGCAAAGCGGACGGCATCGAAGCGCGGCGGCGGGACGAGCGCGGCGATCAGATCGTCCGGCCGGACCTGCGGCCGGCGGTCGACGAGGCGCTGCACCACCCCACCAGCCTACGAAGCAGTCCGGGACGGGCCGCCCGCCGCGCGCCGCCGGGACCGAACTCACAGTGTCCGGACCGATCGGGGCGGACAGGCCGGACGGCCGCCGGTCGGGGCAGCGCGAACAGGCCGGATGGCCGCCGGTCGGGGGACGGGACGAGCCGGGTGACCGCCCGCCGAACGGCTACAGTCGGCTCGGTGCGACGCATCCTCCCGGTTCCCGGCTTCTCCGACAGGCCCGACAGGCCCGGCACGCCCGCGCCGCTCGCCTCGCCGGGTGCCGGCGGTGCCATCGTCGCGGCGGACGATCCGACCGGCGGCGACGAGGTCGTCGCGAAGGCGGCCGAAGTCGACCTCGACGAGGCCTACGCCTACCCGCCCGGCGCGGGGCAGACCAGTTACGTTCGAGCGAACTTCGTCAGTTCCGTCGACGGGGCCGCGGAGGTGGGCGGCCGGTCCGGACCGCTGGGCGGCGACGCGGACAGGCGAGTCTTCCAGCTGCTGCGCTGGCTCAGCGACGTCGTGCTCGTCGGCGCCGGCACCGTCCGCCACGAGAACTACGGGCCGGTGATCGTCACGCCCGAACGGCGGGATCGGCGGCGGGGCGCCGGGCTCGCCGCGGTCCCCCCGATCGCCGTGGTCACCGCGACCGCGGGCCTCGACCCCGGCGCCCGGCTGTTCGACGCCGAGGTCCGCCCCGTCGTACTCACCTGCGACGCCGCCCCATCGGCCAAGCGGCAGGCACTCTCGGCGGTGGCCGAGGTCGTCATCTGCGGTGACTCGACCGTCGACCCGACGGCGGCCCTCGCGGCCCTGGCCGAACGGGGGATGACCCGAGTGCTCACGGAAGGCGGCCCGTTGCTGCACGCCCAGCTGGCCGGTGCCGGCCTGCTCGACGAGCTGTGCCTGACCGTGGCGCCGCTGCTGGCCGGGCCCGGTCGGATGGGCATCGTGGAGGGCCCGCCGTGGCCCGAACCGACCACGATGCGCCTGGTTCAGGCACTCGTCGAGGACGGCAACCTCTTCCTGCGCTACCTGCGCGGCCCACGCGACTCGTAGCGACGTCGCATTCCCGTCGGTGTCGCGCCGTCGTCGTCCACCACCCCGGACCGTCCATGCCCGGCGGAGCAGAGTTGGCGGTGGCCGCGTTTTATCCACAGGTCGGCGATTCCCACAGCCGTCGTCCACAGGATCCGATGAGGAGCAGCGCGACCCACCGCCGCGTTGTTAGCGTCGCCGCACCGAACCTGACCCGACGGCGGTGGTAGCAGATGACGATCCCCGATGAAGCCCGGACGACGGCGCCCGGCGCGCTCGCCGCGGTGGCGCGCACCCGGCGGGAGGTGACGGCCGCCCTGGACCGGGTCACGGCCGCCGGCACCGGCGCGTGGGACGGCCGGGCGGCGCAGCTGTGGGCCGGCCGGATGCGGCGCCTCGCCGCCGAGGCGACCGCCCTGCTCGACCATTGCCTGCTGGTTTGCGAGCAGGCCCGCTCGGGCTCGACCGGAACGTCGACGGCGCCCGCTGCCCCGCCGCGGGCGATCGGCTGACACCGGTGGCGAGCCTCGGTGCCGGCGCCCGCCTCGCCGCTGTGGCCCTACCCCCCGGGTCCGGTGCGGGCGGGGACCGCGTGGTCTTCGATCCTGTCCGGCTCCGCCCGCTTGCGGCCGCGGTGCGCGCTGCCGGCGAGGCCCTGCACTCCGGGGCGCGGACGGTTGCCCACGCCTTGGCACAGGTGGGCGGCCCGGCCGGCTGGGCGGCTCGGCTGGCCCGGCTCGGCGACGAGCTCGATGCCGACGCCGCGATGCTGCGCCGCCGGCTCGCCCTGGCGGAGGGCGCCGACGACGCGGGGCGGTCCCTCCCGGCGACGGCAGTAGTCATCTCGCCGGCCGTGCACCGCGCACCGGCGCTCCTCGACGTCCGACCCGTCCTCGACACCGAGGCCATTTCCGAGGGCGAGGCCGAGGCCGAGGCCGTTACCGACACTGCGCGCGCAGGAGCGACAGCACTCGCCGCAGGTCGGGCCGCGGGCCGGTCGCTGCTGTCCGGCATCGGGCCGGCGGGCGCGGACGGGCGGACCAGCCGGCCCACCGGGTCGGCCGGGCACCCGGCCCGCGTGACCGATCCCCGCGCCGGACGGCGGCTGGGATCACCGGCGGGCCGCGAGCCGGGGGGCCGCGGCGCGCCATCGGCCAGCCCGCAGGAAGCACTGGGCCTGCTGGGCTCGCGAGCCGGCGACCCCGACTTCATCGCCGGCTTCTACGACGCGCTCGGGCCGGCCGGGCTCGCGCAGCTGCTCACCAGCGTCTCCGGACGGGCCCGCGGGCCGATGGTCAACCGGCCGGCATCGCCGTCCGGAGTGGACCGGCGGGACGCCGAGGGCGTTCTCGGCCGGACGTTTGCCGCCTACACGCGCGGCCGGTCGCTCGGCGACTCCTGGCTGGGCCGGTTCAACACCCAGGGACGCCTCGACCACGCCGAGACCGTGCTGCTGACCCCGTTGCTGGCGGTCGGCCACGTCGACGGCGCGTTGCTCGACCGGCTGGGCCGACTGGCCTTCGGCCCCGGGATCGGGCCACCGGAACCCGGGGCACCGCCGACCGCCGCCGCGGCCCCGCGTGGACCGGCGGCCGGCCGGGCGCCGACGCCCGGTCAGGTCGCGGGCACGGTGCTTCGCGCGACGGCGGACCGCGGGTACCGGGGCGCGTTGCTGGCCGCGATCGCCGCCGAACCGGCGCTGGCGGCCCGGTTCGCCACGCGGTACGTCGAGGCGGTCCTGGGTGGCGCCGCCATCGCGGAGCTGGGGCTACCGGTGGCCATCGGGCTCGACGACGCGACCGGCCGAGCCTGGGCCGGGCTGATCGCCGCGGCCGGCGGTCCGGCGGCGCGGCGGGCGGATCCGCGCGGCTCGGCGGACTTCGTCGCCCGCCTCGCCGGGGCCGTCAACGCCGCCGACGGGCCGGCACTGCCGCTGCACCTGCGCGCCGCCCTCGTCCCCGCGCTGCGGACGTACCAGGAGGAGATGTACGACGCGGTGACGGCGGTCGTTCCCGGGCCGGTCTCCCCGCCGGGGACGAACTCCGCCGCCCGGGAGGTCCCGGTCGCGGCATGGCGGGCATTGCTGCGGGAATGCCTGCGCGGCGGTGCGCTCGCCGGGCTGCTCGGTCGGGACGCCGCAGCCTACGCGATCGGGCTCGACGAGCGGGTGGCGGGGCGCACACGGGGCTGGAACGCCGCGGCCGGCGGCTACCCGTCGAGCCCGCGGGCGCTGGGCTACCTGCGGGGTGCCCGAGCGCAGGCGTTCTTCACCGGCGCCCTCGGCGACGCCGCCGACGCGGTGCTACGCGAGCATGCGCAAGCCGGGTCAGCCCACCGCCGGCGGCAGACGGTGATCCTCGACCTGCTCGGCACGGTGGCCACGTCGATCGACCCGACGGATCCAGCCGCCACGTTCGTCCATCTCGGCGTCGGGACGACGGTGGACATGATCGAGGCCCTCGTCCGGGAGCGCTACCGCGACGTGTCCACCGCCCGACCGGCGTGGATCCTCGCCCGGCTGCGGGAGGCATCGCGGGTCGGCCCGCAGTGGGCCGCGACCTACGAGGCGAGCGCCCGCCAGCTCTGGACACGCCGCGCCGGGGACCCGCTACGACCGATCACGGTGACCGGCGGCGACGGGCGGCGCCGGGTGTACACCGGGGATCCGCACACCGACGGATACATCACCGGTCCGGCGACGGATTTCCTCGACGCGGCGGGCAATCTCCGACCGGCCGCGGCGATGACCCCGGCGCAACGAGGCGCGTACCTGGCCTGGCTGGAGAGTCCGGCCCTGGTCGCCAACAACGATCGGCTGCCCATCCTCGCCGGGGCAGCGGCGCTCGGCGAGGCGCGGATCCCGCCGGACGAAGCGCTGCGGCCGAACGGTTGACGATCCCGGTGGGAGAACGGGCAGGTCCGCCGTTAGAGGATCATCCCCGCACCGAGGGTGGTTCCGCTCACCTCGTCGATGAGCAGCACGCTGCCCGTGTTGCGGTTACGGCGGTACGGGTCGTAGCACAGTGGCGAGGTCGTCCGCAGGGCGATCCGGCCGATGTCGTTGAGGCCCAGCGAGTCGACGGTCTCGTCGCGGTGCAGCGTGTCGATGTCGACGCGGTAGGAGACATCGGTGACCATCGCCCGTACCGACCGGGTGGTGTGCTTGATCCCGACCCGGGCGCGCCGGCGCAGGGGCGCGTCGACCATCCAGGAGACCATGAGGTGGAGGTCCTGCCCGACCGTGGGCTGGTTGTTCGGCCGCGCGATCATGTCCCCGCGGGAGACGTCGAGGTCGTCCTCCAGGCGGACGGTGACCGACATCGGGGGGAACGCCTCCTCGACCGGCCCGTCGTAGGTGTCGATCCCGACGACCCGCGACGTCAGCCCGGACGGCAGCACGATGACGTCGTCACCGGGCTTGATCACGCCGCCGGCGACCTGGCCGGCGTAGCCGCGGTAGTCGTGCAGCTCCTCGCTGCGCGGCCGGACCACCCACTGCACCGGGAACCGCACATCGATCAGGTTGCGGTCGGAGGCGATGTGCAGCTCCTCCAGGTGGTGCAGCAACGAGCTGCCGTCATACCAGGGCGTGCTCGGCGAGCGGGACACCACGTTGTCACCGGTCAGCGCGGACACCGGGATTGTTGTGACGTCGACGATCTCCAGCTTCGCGGCGAAGTGCCGGAAATCTTCCTTGATCTTCTCGAAGACTTCTCGATCGAAGTCGACGAGGTCCATCTTGTTCACGCAGAGCACCAGGTGGGGTACCCGCAGCAGCGACGCCAGGAACGCGTGCCGGCGGGTCTGCTCGACGATGCCCTTGCGCGCGTCCACGAGCAGCAGCGCGAGGTCGGCGGTCGAGGCACCGGTGACCATGTTGCGGGTGTACTGCACGTGCCCCGGGGTGTCCGCGAGGATGAACGACCGCCGCGGGGTGGCGAAGTAGCGGTAGGCGACGTCGATGGTGATGCCCTGCTCCCGCTCGGCCCGCAGGCCGTCGGTGAGCAGCGCGAGGTCGACGTAGCCGTCGCCGCGCTCCCGGCTGGTCCGCTCGACGGCGGCGAGCTGGTCGGTGAACAGCGACTTCGTGTCGTAGAGGAGCCGGCCGATCAACGTTGACTTCCCGTCGTCGACCGACCCCGCGGTCGCGACGCGCAGCAGCTCGGCCATCAGAAGTACCCCTCCCGCTTCCGGTCCTCCATCGCCGCCTCGCTGACCCGGTCGTCGGCGCGGGTCGCGCCCCGCTCGGTGATCCGCGTCGCCGCGACCTCGGCGATGACCTCGTCGACGGTCGCCGCCGTCGACTCGACCGCGCCGGTGCAGGTGATGTCACCGACCGTGCGGTATCGGACCTGACGCGGCACCACGACCTCGCCGACGCGCGGCTGGGTCAGCGGGGTGACCGCGAGCAGCATGCCGTCACGCTCGAAGGTCTCGCGGCTGTGCGCGTAGTAGATCGAGGGGATCTCCAGGCGCTCCTGGGCGATGTAGCGCCAGATGTCCAGCTCGGTCCAGTTCGACAGCGGGAAGACCCGGATGTGCTCGCCGGGGCGGTGCCGGCCGTTGTAGAGCGACCACAGCTCGGGGCGCTGGTTCTTGGGATCCCACTGGCCGAACTCGTCGCGGAAGGAGTACACCCGCTCCTTGGCCCGGGCCTTCTCCTCGTCGCGCCGGGCGCCGCCGAACACGGCGTCGAACCGGTTGTCCGTGATCGAGTCGAGCAGCACCGGCGTCTGCAGCTGGTTGCGCGACGCCCCGGGCCGGGTGTCCTCGGTGAGTTCGCCGCCGTCGATCGCCGCCTGCACGGAGCCGACCACCAGGCGGGCGCCGAGCTCGGTCGCGCGGCGGTCCCGGAACGCCAGCACCTCGTCAAAGTTGTGGCCGGTGTCGATGTGCAGCAACGGGAAGGGCAGCTTCGCGGGCCAGAACGCCTTCTCGGCCACCCGCAGCATGACGATCGAGTCCTTCCCGCCGCTGAACAGCAGCGCGGGACGCTCGAACTCCGCCGCCACCTCGCGGAAGATGTGGATGGCCTCGGCCTCGAGCATCTGCAGGTGGGTGAGCTCGTAACCCGTGACAGGCACGCGAAAACCCCTCGTCTCGCCGATGTATCCGTTCAAAATAGCCGACCCGGCCGTCGCGCCGACAGTTTCGCCGACGTTAACCAGCTCACCCGAGGCACAATTCCCCCCATGCCACCCACCCGCGACACGATGCCAGAACCGATGGTCGCGGTCGGCGCGCACCCGAGCCACCAGCGGCACCGGGTGGTCGCCGAAGGCGGCCTCTCACCGCCGCGGATCGGCCGCTCGAATCGCCGCAAGCACCGCCGGGGCCAGGGTCGCATCACAGATGACCAGGTCGGGCAGTGACGGGTCGGGCTGGTTGTACCGCAGCGGGGTGCCGTCGAGGCGGCTCGTGTGCAGCCCCGTCGCCCGCGCGACCGCCACCGGGGCCGCCGAGTCCCACTCGTACTGCCCGCCGGCATGCAGGTAGATCTCCGCCTGGCCGCGGATGACCGCGGCGGCCTTCGCACCGGCCGACCCCATGGGGACGACGCTGGCGCCCAGAGCCTCGGCTACCTCCCCGACGAGGCGGGGCGCCCGGGTGCGACTGGCGACGATCCGCGGCGGGCGCGCCGCGGCGGGCCGGGTCGGCTGGTCGCCGCCGCCCGACAGCGTCACGTTCAGCGCCGGCAGGGCGACGGCCCCGGCGATGAGCTCGCCGGCGCGCCACAACGCGACGTGCACCGCCCAGTCCGTCCGCCCGGGCTCGGCGAACTCGCGGGTGCCGTCGAGCGGGTCGACGATCCAGACCCGCTCGGCGGACAGCCGGGCCGGGTCGTCGACGCCCTCCTCGGACAGCACCGCATCCTGCGGGCGGTGGCGGGTCAGTGCCCGGATCAGAAGTTGATGGGAACGCGCGTCACCGGCGTCGCGCAGGGTGGCGGGCGCGGCGAACCCGACCTCCTCCCGGATCCTGAGCAGCAGTTTGCCGGCATCCGTGGCCAGTCGCCGGGCCAGGACGTCGTCGTCGAGTTCGTCGGTCGCGATGTCGACGGGGACGGTGGCCGGCCGGCGGGTGTCGTCGGTGTTCATCGGGACGGAGTCTGTCACCCGTTACGGTCGCGGGTGTGAGTGCCACCTCCCATCCCGATCCTGATCCCCACCGCGTCCCGGAGCCGGGCCCCGCACGGGCCGCCGGCCCCACGGGCGGACCCGCCACCGCCGATTCACTACTCGCGCTGGTGACGCCGGAGCGCGCCGCGGAGCTGGTGACGGCCTCGCTCGACTGGCCGTCGCTTACCCTGACGCCGCTGCAACTCGCCGAGCTGGAGCTGCTGCTCGTCGGCGCCTTCGGCCCGAATCCCGGCTACCCGGCGGAACAGGAGGTCGCCGGCGTGCCGGTCCCGACCCTCGCCGTCCCGGCCGCCGAGACCGACCCGCTGGCGGCAGGCGTGACCGTTGCCCTCCGAGACCTGGAAGGAGTGATGATCGCCGCCCTGCATCTGCGCACGCTGCTCCCGTCTCCAGCCGGGTCCCCCGTGCGCCTGGTCGGCACCCTGGAGGGGCTGCGCCTGCCCCACCACCCGGACCATCCCGCGCTGCGGCTGACCCCGGACCAGCTGCGCGCCGAGCTGCGCGCCCGAGGTTGGACCGGCCCGCAGGTGGGAGCGGGGGCGGCGTGGGCGGTCTGGGCCGACGGCCTGCTGCATACCGCAGACGTGGGGCGTATCCGGGCCCTGACCCGGCAGGGCAAGCGGTGCGTGGTGCTCGCCCCGGTGGGCGGCGCCGACCCGGCGGATGCCGGGCACCACCTGCGGGTCCGTTGCCTGCAGGCTGCGCTCGACGCCGTCGACGCGCCGCTGCGCCCGAGCGAGGCGACCCTGGCCTCCGAGGCGGTGGCCTCCGACGCGCTCGCGGCGGGTGCCGCCGGCCGCCGGCACGAGCCGGCGCCCGACCCCTATCGCCGCCCGGGTGCCGACCACCAGCCGCGCCACCGCAGCCTGCTGGTCCTCGTCCCGGCGATCCCCTCGCCGCTGCTGGCCACCCCTCGGGAACCCGGTATGAGCGCGACGGTCCTGCCACCCGCCGGCGGCGCCCACCGCCTACCGCCCCCCGGGCCGGCCGGCATCGAACCGGCTGGCATCGAACCGGCGAGCCTGTCGCGTGCGGGCATTCCCTTCGAGACGGACCTCGGCGCTGCGGGCGGCGAGCCGCCGCCGAACGGTGACACCGAGGACCTGGCCCGGCTCAACGCCCAGCGCGCGCATCTGGCCAGCAACTACGGACTGTCCGGCAGCCTGATCGGCCCGGCCATCGGCGCACCGGGCCGCCAGGAGCTGGCCTCACTGCTCGAAGCCGGGGGTCCGATCCCTGCCGAGCTGACCCCGCCCGCGGTGGCCGCGGAACTCGCCCAGGCGATCCCCCCACGCTCCCAGCGTGGGCTGACCATCTTCTTCACGGGGCTGTCCGGTTCCGGGAAGTCGACCCTGGCCGGGTTGCTGGTCTGCCGGCTGCTCGAGCAGGGTGGGCGACGGGTGACTCTGCTTGACGGCGACGTGGTGCGCACCCAGCTGTCGCAGGGCCTGGGCTTCTCCCGCGCGGACCGGGACACGAATGTGCGCCGCATCGGGTTCGTCGCCGCCGCGGTGGCGGGGGCCGGCGGCACCGCGGTCTGCGCGCCGATCGCCCCCTACGCGGCGGTGCGCGCGCAGGTCCGCGAGATGGTCCGCGCGGCCGGCGGCGGCTTTGTCCTGGTCCACGTCGCGACGCCGCTGGAGGTCTGTGAGGCGCGCGACCGCAAGGGCCTGTACGCCAAGGCCCGAGCCGGCGTCATCCCCGCGTTCACCGGTGTGTCGGACCCGTACGAGCAACCCACCGACGCCGACGTCACGGTGAACACGGCGGAGCTCTCCGGTGACGAGGCCGTCGACCGCGTCCTCGACCACCTGCGCGTCGCCGGCTGGATCGCCCTCATGTAACGCAACCCTGCGCGGGGCCCGCGGGTCAGTAGGCGCCTTCGCGGCGAAGGACGGCGAAGACGGTCCGCCAGAGGATGACGAAGTCCATCGCGAGCGACCAGTTCTCCACGTAGCGCAGGTCGAGGCGCACCGACTCGTCCCACTCCAGATCCGACCGGCCGCTGATCTGCCACAGGCCGGTCAGGCCGGGCTTCACCATCAGCCGGCGGTGCACGTCGTCCTCGTAGCGGGCGACCTCCGAGGGCAGCGGCGGGCGTGGGCCGACCAGCGACATGCTGCCGTTGAGCACGTTGATCAGCTGCGGCAGCTCGTCGAGGGACCACTTGCGCAGGAACTTCCCGACCCGGGTGACCCGAGGGTCGTCGCGCATCTTGAACAGCAGGCCCTCGGCGCGCTCGTTGCGCGATTCCAGCTCGGCCTTGCGCGCCTCCGCGTCGACGTACATCGAACGGAACTTGAACATCGTGAAGTGCTCGCCGCCGCGGCCGACCCGGGTCTGCTTGAACAGCGCCGGCCCGCGGCTGGTCAACCGGACCGCGAGCCCCAGGCCGAGCAGGACCGGCAGGAACAGCAGGATCACCGTGCCGGCGACGCAGCGGTCGAACACGCCCTTCATGACCCGGCGGGTCCCGGTGAGCTCCGGCTCGTCGATGTGCAGCAGGGGCAGCCCGGCCACCGGGCGGATCGAGATCCGCGGGCCGGTCACGTCGGTCAGCGCGGAGGAGACGAGCACGTCGACGTCGCTGCCCTCCAGCGTCCACAGCACCCGGCGCAGGGTCTCACCGTCCATCTGCGGGCAGATCGCGACGGTGGTGGCGTGGGTGGCGGTGATCGCGGTGTGCAGGGTCTCCGAGGTGCCCACGATCGGCACCCCGAGCAGGTCGAATCCGCTGCGCTCGGGCCGGTCGTGGCTGTGCCGGCCGGGCGAGCGGTCGAGCACCACGCCGACCACGGACCAGCCCGACGTCGGGTCTCGCTGGGCCAGGCGGACCAGGGTGGCGGCGGACTCGCCGGCGCCGACCACGAGGACCCGGTGCAGGCAGCGCCCGGCGCGGCGCATCCGATGCAGGATGCCGCGCCCGATGACCCGACCGGCCACCGACAGCAGGGTCGCCGCGGGGAACGCGATGAGGACGTAACTGCGGGCGATCTCGGCCTTGGTCGCGTAGGAGATGATCGCGAGCGCGGCCGTGAACCTGGCCGCGGCGTTGACCACCCGGCGGAACTCCTCCGACCCGCCGCCGAGGAACCTGGTCTCGTAGGCCCGGTTCAGCGACATGGCCAGTACCCACGCCACCGGCAGCAGCACCGTCATGAGGATGTACGGCTTGATCGACACCGGCTTGGTCTCAAAGTCGACGAGGTCGCCGAACCGCACGAAGAACGCCAGCCCCGCGGCGACCACGCAGGCCCCCGCGTCGAACAGGATCAGCAGCCGCACGTAGCGGCGCTCCCAGGTGACCTGCGCACGGTAGGCCACGGTCTCGAGCGCCGCGGCCGAGTGCGCGCGGGCGACGCTGTGGCGTCCGCCGGTCCCGGTGGACTGGCCGCCCGACGGCGGAGCCGATGGGCCTGATGTAGCGGCGGAGCCGGGCCGGGCCGGCGCGGGGTAGGGCACCGGGTCGGGCCGGGACCGCGGGACGAAGTTCGACCCGGTGGAGGCACGGGCGTCCCCCGACATCGTCTCCGTCACTCGTGGCCTCCCCCAGGTACGTGACCCGCGGGATGACGCCACCGGGGCGGTCCTGGGCGCCGCGCCGTCGCCCACACCGCATCAATCGAACGAATCGTAAGGTTCGCCCGAACTGTACGGTTCGTCCGGCATGTTCCGATAGTCCCAGTCACGATGATGCCCCGCACTGCGCCGATCGCCGGTCGCCGCGTGGTCGCCACAGCACGTCGGATCTCGGGTGTGGTCCGGGTCGACAGAATCCTGCCGCGGTTCGCGGTATGCCTCGCTCGGACGGCCGTGAGCTCAACCATCGGTGATGCATCGACCGGACCTCCAGCGATCTTCCCCCGCCACTGACTGTGGGCCACCCCGGACGACGGGCCGGCTGTTCGCGCATTGCCCGGCGTTCTACTGGGGTGCACACCGGAGCGAACCGGACCGCGGGACACCGACGCGGCCGGCACTCCTGGTCACGGGCCACGTTACCGGCTCTCCTCAGCCGATCTACCGGGGGCCCGCGGAGCAGGTGCGGGGCGGCGCCGTGACCGCCAAGCGTTGCGGCGGCGTCATCCGTCCGTTTGTGGCGACTCAAGGTAGCAGAGAAGAGGTCGATCGCAGGTAACCCGCCGTAGCGAAATTCCCGCGTTCAATCGTGGATATCGATATTCCGGACAGCACACGCCGGCCACACGCTGCGTATACAAGCAGCATCCACAATGCTACTGTGCGTTATGGCTCTTCGGCTGCGGCCGGGGAGCCGTCGGCTGCCCGGCCCGTACGGGCGCCGTCGAGGTGGGAAGGAACTGTGTACTGCGGCTCGCGCCTGCGCGACACCGGAGGGCACAGCACAGGACGGTCGGCGCCTGCCGGACGGGTGGGGGCGCCCAGGCAGGCGCCGGCTGCAGCACACAGGCCAGGCGGGGGCTGGCGGGCGCGCGCCGGGCCCGATGGCCAGCGACACGCGCCGGGCCAGGCGGGCGACACGGCGGCGCCCGCCACACCGGTCAGGGCAGGGCGGCGACGATGTCGGCCAGGGACTTGCGGGCACCGCTGTAGAACGGGGTCTCCAGCCGGGTGTGCCGACGGGTGGCGCTCGCCCGCAGATGGCGGATGCAGTCCACGATGCGGTGCAGCTCGTCGGCCTCGAACGCGAGCAGCCACTCGTAGTCGCCCAGGCCGAACGCGGCGACCGTGTTGGCCCGGACGTCCTCGAACTCGCGGCCCATGATCCCGTGTTCGGCGAGCAACCCGCGCCGCTCGTAGTCCGGCAGCAGGTACCACTCCAGGGATCGGTTGAACGGATAGACGCAGATGTACGCGCGTGGGTCCTCCCGGCGGACGAACGCCGGGATGTGGTTGCGGTTGAACTCCGCCGGGCGGTGCAGCCCGACCGCCGACCACACGGGCCGTAGGTGGCCGCCCAGCGCCGTCTGGCGGAACCGCTGGTAGGTCTCCTGCAGCAGGTCGGGATCCGGGCTGGTCCACCAGACCATCAGGTCCGCGTCGGCCCGGTAGCCCGAGATCTCGTACGTTCCGCGGGTGTAGACGTCCTTCGCCAGGGCCCCCTCGAGCAGGGCGTCGGCCTCGTCGATCAGAGGAGTCCGATCGGCGGGCAGCGGGCGGTCGGCGGCGAAGACCGACCACCCGGTGTAGAGGAGCTCGGCGTTGAGCTCCTGAACGGACTTCGTGGACTCCGGCATACCCGTCTCCTCCTCGTCCCGGCCGACCGGGCCGGCCGACCAGGTTGTTCCTCAGACTCCCGGACCCACCGGATCGGCCGGACTGCCCTGCGCCGTCCGGGCGGCGCGCAGCACCGCGGCGGCGGCGGCCTCCCCGGAGCGGATGCAGGCCGGGATGCCGATGCCGTCGTAGCCGGCGCCGGCGATCGCCAGGCCGGCCGGCAGCGCCCGGCGCACGCTGGCGATCCGGTTCAGATGGCCCGGGAGGTACTGCGGCAGCGCACCGCCCCACCGGCTCACCCGGGTCGCGATGGGACGCGCCGACAGCCCCGTGATCTGGGCGATCTCCGCCGCTGCCACGCCGGCGAGCTCGGTGTCGCCGCGCTGCAGGTCCTGCTCGGCGCCGGCGCGGCCGACGCTCGCCCGCACGACCGTGAGCCCACCGGCGCCCACATGCGGCCACTTCGTGGTCAGGAAGGTGGCCGCCTTCACCGACGTGCCCGCCCGCGCCGGCACCAGGATCCCGCTGCCGGCCGGGAGGGTGGCGTCCCGGTAGACCAGCGTCACCAGGCCGACCGAGGCATAGGGGACGCCGGCGAGCGGGGCGGCCGCGTGCGGGGCCAGCGGGCTCAGCAGCGAGCGGGCCACCCCGGCGGGCACGGCGAGGATCACCGCGTCGGCCGTCAGCGGCTCGGGCTTCTCACCGCCGCCGACCCGGTCGCAGACAACCCGCCAGCCCTCGGCGTCGCGTTCCACGGCCCGCACCAGCACGCCGGTACGCACGGTCGCGGCGGACCGCTCGGCCAGCCGCTGCGCGAACGACCCCAGCCCGCCGCGAAGACTGGCGAACAGCGGCGTCGTCGGCGCGGAGGCGGCCGGGGCGGTACGGGCTCGCACCCGATGGGCCCCGAGCAGCAACGACCGGTCCTCGGCCAGGATCGGCACGAGCTGCGGCACGGTGGCCCGCAGTGACAGCGCGTCGGCCCGCCCGGCGTACACGCCGCCGAGCAGCGGGTCGACCAGCAGGTCGACGATCTCTCGCCCGACCCGGGCGCCGACGAAGCCGCCCACGGTCGGGTCGTCGGGGAAGTGGGTGCGCGGCAGGACCAGGTCGGCCGCCGCGCGCAACAGCCCCCACGGCGACAGCACTCCGGAGCGGACCAGGCCGAACGCGTCCGTCGGCACGCCGAGCATGGTGTTCGGCGGAATCGGCCGCAGCCGGCCCCGGATCCACAGCGACGCGCGGGTCGTCGCCGGATGCACGATGTCGTGGCCGAGGCCGATCTGCCTGGCCAGCCGCAGACCGTCGGGGACGCGGGCGAGAAACGACTCGGCGCCCTCCTCGACGTTCAGGCCCTCGATCGGGGTGGTACGCAGCTTGCCGCCGACGCGCTCCCCCGCCTCCAGGACGGTCACCTCGGCGTGGCCGGCCAGGGCGTGTGCCGCGGCGAGCCCGGCGATTCCTCCACCGACGATGACAACCCGCACGTTCCTGCCGCCCTTCACGATGAATGGTGCCGTCCCCCAGGATTCACCATCGCGCCACGCCCGACCGGAGGTGGGCCGCGCCTCGGCGACGGATCTCGGTCAGGTGGGGACTGGGCCCCGATGATGGTGGACCGGCAACCGGACGTCGGCCGGATGCCGGTGGTGACTCAACCGGCGTGGACGAGGTCGACGATGTGCGCGAGGACCCCCGGGTCCGTCTCCGGCAGGACACCGTGCCCGAGGTTGAACACGTGCCCCTCCGCCTTCGCACCACGGGCGAGGACGTCGTCGACCTTGGCGGCGAGCACGGACTCGGGCGCGAACACCGCCGCCGGGTCGAGGTTGCCCTGCACGGCCCGGCCCGGCCCGATCCGGCGCGCGGCCTCGTCGAGGGGGACCCGCCAGTCGACCCCGACGACGTCGGCTCCCACCTGACCCATGGCGGTGAGCAGCTCGCCGGTGTTGACCCCGAAGTGGATGCGCGGCACCTCGTCGGCGAAAGCACTCAGCACCCGTGCGCTGTGCGGCGCCACGTAGCGCCGGTAGTCGTCCTCGCTGAGCGCACCGGCCCAGGAGTCGAACAGCTGCACCGCGTCGACGCCGGCGTCGATCTGGACCCGCAGGAAGGCCGTGGTGATGACGGCCAGTCGGTCGAGCAGGTCGTGCCAGAGCTTCGGCTCGCCGTACATCAGCGCCTTGGTGCGCAGGTGGTTGCGGCTCGGGCCGCCCTCGACGAGGTAGCTGGCGAGGGTGAACGGCGCGCCCGCGAATCCGATCAGCGGGGTGCCGCCGAGCTCCCCGAGCAGGCTGCGGACCGCCTGCGTGACGTAGGGGACGTCGTCCGGCTCCAGTGCACGCAGCGCCGCGACTGCGGCGGCGTCGCGCACGGGCTCGGCGACGACCGGCCCTACTCCGGCGACGATGTCGATGTCGAGACCGATCGCGACGAGCGGCACGACGATGTCGGAGAAGAAGATCGCCGCATCCGGCCGGAAGCGGCGCACCGGCTGCATGGTGATCTCGGTGATCATCGCCGGGTCGCGGCACGAGTCGAGCATCGGCACGTCGGCGCGCAGCGCCCGATACTCGGGCAGCACGCGGCCGGCCTGGCGCATGAACCACACCGGCGTGGTCTCGGGCTGGTCCCGTCGGCAGGCTCGCAGGAACGGGGCGGTGGTGGCGAGGCCGGGCCGGCGGGCGGAACCGGGGTGCAAGCCGACCGCACCGGCACGGAACGCGGCGTCGGCGGGTGGGAGGTCGGTCGTCGCGGCGGACCCGCCGCGACGATGGGGTTTGTCGCCGTCCCGCGGGGGCGCGACCCGCGCCGAGGCGACCGCGACGCCGCTCGGCGCGGTCTGGACGCTGGCCGACCCGGACCCGGGCCCGGCGTCGATGTGGACGACAGACATGACTCGATCGTTGCATGTCCACCGCACCTGCGCCGGTGTGACCAGCGGCACCCCGATCGGCACGGGCGGGTGATGACCGGCGTCGGCGTGGTCACGGTCCGGGCTGATCGGGGCATCCGACGTCAGCTATCTTCTACTTTCAGTAGAAGAAGTTGCTGGTCCAGCCGGTGCCCGCCGACCTGGACCGCCCCAGCCGACCCGACCGGCCAGGTGCAACCGCAGGCGGGCCAGGTGTGACGAAATCCGCTGTTCGCCCAGGTGAGCGGTCGGCGTGTCCCGGGCGGTGCGCACCTCGCCGCCACGGTGCACTCCAAACCCGCGACACGACGATCACGACACGACGATCACGACACGCGACGACGATTGAGGATTCACCGATGACCGATAGGTCCCCACACGGCGGCTCCCGGATCCTGACCGCTGCCCGCGCCGTCTCGTTCGCCGAGGCGACGTCGTTCCTCCTGCTGCTCATCGCCACCGGGATCAAGTACGGCGCCGACCATCCCCAGGGGGTGAAGATCCTCGGCCCGATCCACGGCACGCTCTTTCTCGCCTACTGCGCTCTCATCGGCTACCTGGCATTCGTCGGGCGCTGGCCCCGCCGACGCACCGTGCTGGCCCTGATCGCCTCCGTGCTGCCGGTGGCGCCGTTCTTCGTGGAGCGGCACTGGCTGCGGGGCGACGCCGGCACGGCAGGCAGCCCGACCGCATCGGCAGACCCGGGCGCACGGCCGGTCTCCCAGCCCACCGCTCGCCGGAACTGACGCCCCACCCCGCGCGCATG
>NZ_JAMPTM010000146.1 GCF_025403375.1 Frankia gtarii | reverse complement strand
CGCCTACCTCGAACAAGTCGCCGCGGCCCTCGCGGTCACCCGCCTGCCCTGCTGACCCCGACCGCGAAACAGGAGATCGCCATGACCACCCTCACCGCCAAGGCCGCCGTCCTGCACACCCCCGGCACGCCCATGACCATCGAGCCCATCCAGCTCCGCACGCCCGGCCCCGGCGAGGTCCTCGTCCGCACCGCCAGCGTCGGCATCTGCGGCACCGACCTGCACTTCGCCCGCGGCCTGTTCCCCTACCCGGCCCCCACCGTGCTCGGCCACGAAGCCAGCGGCACCATCGAACACCTCGGCCCCGACGTCACCGGGCTCACCACCGGAGACCGAGTCCTCGTCTGTGACCAGATCCCCTGCGGCCAGTGCGGGAACTGCCTGTCCGGACGGATGGTCTACTGCACCGACTCCAGCGGCAAACAACGCCAGAAGTCCCGACTCAGCCTGAATGGCCAGCCGTTCCGCCAATACCTGGGCGTGTCCGCCCTCGCCGAGCTGATGCTCGTCGACGCCGCCGCACTCATCCCCATTCCCGAGCAGGTCAGCTTCGCCGCCGCCGCCCTGCTCGGCTGCTGCCTGACCACCGGGATGGCGACCGTCCTCAACACCGCGGCTATCCGTCCCGGCCAATCCGTACTCGTCATCGGCTGCGGCGGTGTCGGCCTGGGCGCCGTCCAGGCCGCGAGAATCGCCGGCGCGACCCGCATCCTCGCGGCCGACCCCGAAGCCCACCGCAGGCATGCCGCCCGCTCTCTCGGCGCGACCCACACCATCAACCCGGCACACGACACCATCCCCGCGGCTGTCGCCGCCGCCACCGACCAGCACGGAGTCGACATCGCAGTCGAAGCCGTCGGTGACCCCACCCTGGCCTCGGCCGCGTTCGAGGCACTGTCACCCGGCGGACGCGCCGTCATCATCGGGATGATGCCACCCGGCAGCGAGATCAAAGTTCCCGGCGCCCTGCTCCGCCACGGCCGAAGCCTCACCGGCTCCGTCATGGGCGAGGTTCGCACCCACCACGACATCCCGGCGTACGTACGGATGGCCGCCGAACACCGGCTGCTCGCCGACGACATCGCCACGACCCGATTCCCGCTGAACGAGATCAACGAAGCATTCAACCACGCAACCGCACGACGCGGCATCCGCACCATGATCGATTTCTGAGGCGTCCGCTGCGGAAGCCCGGCCGGCCCCGGTCAGGCTCCCGCAGCGAACGCGGCCTGCACCTCATCACGCTGGTCCGTCCACCACGCCAACAGCCGCTCACTGGGCTCCATCAGCGCATCAGGGCCATGATCGCCACGGTCGTAGTGAAACTCGAACATCCAAAAATCGGACATGCGCTTCCACCACAGCCGATCCACTGCCTCGACCAGATCGTCTCTCGGCAACGGTTTCACAGCGCGGTAGCCGGTCACGAACGCCGCGACCCGCTCCAGATCCAGATAGCCGTGCTCACCGCCGAACTGGACCTGCGCGGTACGCGCCACCTCCTCACCCAGCCGCCTGACCGCAATGCGGTCCCAGTCAAGGACTGCGCTGACCGTCCCCTCGTGGTGCAGGACGTTGCGGTACTGCAGATCGCCATGGGTCCAGCCGAACAACCATCCGCCCGTGCCCCCCGACGGTATGCACGACCGATGTTTCTCGATGAGGACCTTACGCTCCGCGAGCAGGTCCCGAGCAGCCATGTCGAAACTGGTCGGTTCGGGGATAACAGCGATCCTGGTCAGCAGGCGGTCGGCCTTCTCAAGGGCCCGCTCCGCAGCGGTTATCTTCGCCCGCGGAGCCTCACCGGCCTCAGGCAGCGAAGCGCCGATCTGTGCATGAAGCGCGTTGTGAATATCGGCTACCAGCGACCCGAATGACTCTGTTTCACCCGAAGATAGATCAGTCCCTTCGCGATGGGCCCCCTCCGCCCAGGACGAGACCAGATAATCGCCAGACCCCGCCTGGAACAGCACCTCCCCGGCGGGAGTCAGCACAGGAGCACAGACCGGCAGCCCGGCGGCCCTCAAGTCAACCAACACGCGGGCGTTACGGCACGCCACCTCAGCAGAAACGTCCAACAAGAGCTTGAGAGCAAACGACCCGGCGGCAGTCTCAATCCGCCAATTACGGTTCATGATCCCGCCAGGGAGGAACTCGACCCGGCGAACCGGCCCCAACCCGAAGCCCTCCGCAATTATCCGAAGGTCCCCTTCCTCCAGGCCAGGTGCAACAGCGTTCATCTCCGGCATCTCATCACGCGTCACGGCGAAACCCTAGCCCGGAGCGCGCCAGAGTCCTGGGCTGGGCTCGCGCCGACCCTGAGCACCTGCCCCAACTGCGCACCAACGTCGATCCTGCCCGGACACGTGCCGAGCCCGTCGAGCCAGGACACGGCGGCGTTCACCTCGACCACGTGCTGCCGCATCAGGGACGCGAGGCCGTAGGAGAACATCGTGTGCAGACCACGATCCTCGATCACCACCGATGATCGCAGGCCCCGCCCCGCCGCTCGGAACGTGAAGCGCTGCGGGTGCCGCCGCCGGCGGTCTCCCGCCAGCCGGGACGCGGTGCGGGCTGACCCCGGAGGGAGCCGAACGTTTCGCTGCTGTCGGGACGAAGTTGTGGGCGCGCCGGAGTGCTTTCGGGCAGGTCAGCGATGGTGCATCGGCCCGAATCGGATGTTCTGTCTGTGGGGAATGTTTGTCGGCCGGTTGCTTGGGAGGCTGGGGGCGTTCAGCGTCGGCGCGGTAGCTCGCCGTCACGATAGCGGCGGTCAGCTGAGTCCTCGCCGCGCGTGGCCCATGTCGAGAAGGAACTGATGATCGCTTCTTCCGCACCTCCGCCGCCCGTCGCTCCTGTGGCGGCGCGGTCCGCCCGCGATGAGGAACGTTCGCACGCTGGTGAGCCCGTGATCTTCACTGATGGGCATCACTTCAGCCTTGCAGATTCGGTGGATCTGGATACGGTCGCCGCAGCTGCAACCGGCCCGCTCTCGGTGATCGTGCAGGTCACGAAGCGGTGTAACTTCGACTGCTCGTTCTGTTCGGAGGTCTTGCAGGAGCCCGACCCGACCCTGGACGCGCTGGAACGGATGCGGGACAACCTGGCCGGGGTTCCGCGGGTGTTCCTCTCTGGTGGTGAGCCGCTGCTGCGCAGGGATTTCGTCGACGTCGTCGACATGTTCGCCGGCACCGTGATCGGGGTGCCCACCAACGCCACGCGCGGCCTCCAGCATGCGCGTCACCTGGCCGGCAAGATCAGCTTTGTCAACGTGGGGTTGGAAGGGCCTCGGGCCACCACGAACCGGGTCCGGGGCGACTACGACACGGTCATGGCTGGGGTGCGGGCGTTCCAGGACGCGGGCCTGCCGCTGTCGCTGTCGGCGGTGGTCTATCGCTCGACGCTGGCCGCGTTGCCGTTCACCTACCAGATCGCCGACCTGCTCGACGCCGGGAAACTCAAGCTGATCCTGCCGTTGCGCAAGGGCAACGCGCTCGACCTCGCCGAGCATGAGTTCATCAGCGTGGACGAGGCCACGGCGACGTTCGCGCGGTTGACCGAGCTGCGGGCCGTGCACGACTGGCGGCCGGCGCTTCGGCTGACGGCGTGGACCCCGGACACCGAAGGCCACATGATCGTCGTCGGGCCGTCGGGGCGGGCCAGTGCCTGGCCGGTCTACGACGCACCCGACCTGTTGGAACCGTTGGGCAACCTGCTCGACGAGCCGATCACCGCGATCTGGGCGCGTTACCGGTTCAAGCGCAACCACTACGCCAAGTACTTGGGACGGTCGATCCATACGGTCACCCGGACCGATCGGCCGCCGGCGCAACGCGGCATGCTCAGGATCGCGGATGCGTGAGGCGACCAACCTCGACTGGGCCGACACGCCGTTCGGGGCCGCACGGCGGCCCTTCGCCGAGCGGACCCCGCTGTTGGCCGCGTTCTCCGTCGTTCATACCGATCGGTTCTCTCCGGCCGCGGCCGGGGCGGTGTATCTGCGGCTGCCGCGGGGGCGCCTGCTGATGGTTGCCGACACGACGCTGCGGTTCGGTTTCCACGCTGTCGCCGCCCAGGACGCAGCGGACGTACCCGCGATCGTCGCCCTGGTCGACGGTCTGCTCGTGCAGGCACGACGTCAGGCCGCGGTCCTCGCCGGCCACCGCTTCGCCGGCGAGCTGTCCCTCCTGACCGCCGCCATCGGCCGGCCCGTGCGAGGGATCACGTCCGTCGCCGCCGCATGGGGCGAGGAGAACCCCGAACGCGGGCTCGCGCGTCTCCTCGACACCGCGGACAGGACCGGTCCGGCGACACTTGCAGACCTCTGCGCCCGCCACCGCCTCCACGGCCTGGACCGGTCCCCTGGCGGCCACGCGGCAGAGGCCGCCAGCTCGCTGGCAGTGCTCGATCCGCTGCGTCAGTCCGTCGGGCATGCGCTGGCGATCGCACTGATCGCCGCACGGAATACCGGCCACTACCAGTGGGACGACCTTCACCTCGACGCTCTCGTCGACGCCGCCGCCTGGGACCAGACCACCAGCGTCCGCACCGAGACCGCCTGATGTGCACCGGCCCGCCAGCCCGTCCTGTCCGGCTGAAGCGCCATCACGGCGTCGACGGCGATCGTCGGCTCGTCGAGGAAGGACCTCGCTGATGCTGCGGAACTGCCTTGTCATCGCGGTCGAGGGCACCCACGCCTCCGGCAAGACGACCCTCACCCACGCCCTCGCCGCCTACTACCGGGAACGCGGCGTACACGTCACCGCTGTGCCCGAACCCGCGAGGAACTCGCCGTTCATCGAGGAAATCGTCGTCCACGGCAAGGGCAGCTTCGACCTGGAGACCGAGGTCGATCTGTTCGCCGCGCAGCTGTCCAGCCAGCTGCGCACCGCCCGCGGCCACACGATGGTCATCGCGGACAAGACGATCGCGAACGTGCTGGCGTACGCCTGGCTGGTCCTGCCCGGCGGCCCCGACGGACCCCACGGTCCTGTGCTCCAAGCGATAGAGACGTTCTGCCGGGCCTGGTCCTACGTGTACGACGCGGTGTTCTACTGCTGCGACCGCTTCGACCAGCAGCAGGTCGGGGACCCCTACCGGTCCCAAGTACTCGACATGCAGCCAGCCGCCGACCGCGTCGTGCGCAGCACCTGCGCCAGCGTCGGACAACGCGTATACGACATCCCGCCGAACATGTCCACCAGCCAGCGCGTCGACTGGATCGCCGAACAGCTCACCGCTCTCGGCCTCGACCCGACCACCCGCTGACAAACACCCGCTCTGCCGAGGGAAGAGAATCCCAACCGTGGCCTATACCAGCGTCATTGACGTTCTGCTACTCCTCGTCCGCGGCGACCAGGTGCTCCTCGCCCTGCGATCCGGCACCGGTTTTGCGGATAACGAGTGGAATGTCCCGAGCGGCAAGCTCGAAGAAGGCGAGGACGTCGCCGCCGCGATGCTCCGCGAGGCACACGAAGAAATCGGCCTCCATCTGGATCGCGGGTCCCTGGAACTCGCCTCGACGGTCCATTTTCGGAACGAACACGGGGAAGGACGACTTGGACTGTTCTTCCGGCCGGCACGCTGGGACGGAGAGCCCGTCAACGCGGAACCACACAAGTGTGCCCGAATCTCCTGGTTTCCGCTGAATAGCCTCCCTGACAATACCTACCCCTACACGCGAATCGGAATCGAACTCTACGAGGCAGGACGAAAATTTGCCGTTCACGGATGGAACGCCTGAACCTCGTCTTGCCTCAATGCCCCACACGCCAGCTTCGACATGCTGCCATCCGTCACGATCTGTGATGACATCGACAGCGCCCTGATCGCAGCACGTCACGTTCTTACCGACGAGAGCACGTGAACCGCCCCAGCGGGCAGAAGCCTCTCAGGGCGAGACCTGGACTGGGATCTCGAAGGGCACGAACATCGGCATTCCCGGCGTGTCCGACCACGTCGGCGGCACCGGTGTGGGCTCGGTCGCGACCTCGGCGCGCTCCAGCGGCGTGAGCACGCCCAATGCGGCCCGGTCCTCCAACGGCAGGAAATCCAAGGCCAGGCGCCGCACCACGTAATCGATGATCGACGTGGCCCGTGGGATCTCCGGGTCGTCGGTCAGTCCCGCCGGCTCGAATCGCAGGTCGGCGAACTGCCGAACGAACGTCACCAGCGCCACGCCGTGTGCCAGACCAGTCGAGATCGCCGACGAGACGGTCTCGGTCATCCCGCGCAGAGTCGACCCCTGCTTCGCCATGATCAGATTGACGTCCGCCAGCGAACCGTCGGCGTGCAGGGACGCGATGATGAAACCGTAGGCGCCGCCGACCGTGAACGACCTCGTCACGGACTTGCGATGCCGAGGCGCCCGCCGTGCCACGGCACCCGGCGTCCGGGTTCCCATCGTTGGCGTTGCGTCAACCACGGCGCGTTCCTCTCGATCGACACGTTGATTCTGTATGGCCACATCCGGCGACGATCACAACAGGTAGCGCGAGCGCATCGCGGGAAGTGCCAGATGTTGTGGTCGAACCGAGATATCAGCATAGGCCAGCGGCCGTCCCCTCTCGCAGTGGAGGCATCGGCGTGTCCGACCTTGCCCGGTCACGATCCTCGGATTCGACCTGACGACCCTGGAGAACTCGCAAGACGCCAGCTACGCCGTGCTCGGTGACCTGATCGCCGCGATCGAGGCCCAGCCGCTGGATGCCGGCACCGCACACGAGGACGCGATGGGTGCGCGGGTCGACGTGCTGGTGGAGGAGCGTCTGGCGCTGCTGCGTGACGTTCTCGTGGCCACCGTGCACGACCTGCTGCCGAGGCTCGCGACGCGGCATGCCGACCTGCTCGGGCGGGAGCACCGACGTTGGGCGCGGACTACCGGCTGGATGCTGATCAATGCGGCGGATTCCCGTGGCAGCTGACCCGACGCGCGGCACGCTGCGGTCAGGAGCCGGTCTTCTCCGGGATCGGCACCCAGTGGAACTCCGGGCAGAACCGGGCGTAGGTGACCAGCTTCCAGGCGGCGTAGTCCTCCAGCCGGCCGGTGGCGCGCAGCAGGTGCTTGACCCAGGTGTGGCAGACCCGTTCGTCGTGGCTCATCGCCGCGTCGATCTGGTCGAGCATCCGGCCGGCCACCGCGAAATCGTCCACGGTCAACGCGCTGAGATCGATCTCGATGTCGTCCACGGTGAAGGTGAACACGAGCCGGGTGGTGGAGAAGCTTGTGTGGCGCTCTCCCAGGAAACGGGCGCGGCCGTCGAGCGTCGCCATCAGCTCGTCCCGACGTTCGACCGGGTAGCCGATACCCAGGTCCAGGTCGGAGGTCTCCAGGTTCAGTCTGGTACCAAACGAGCCGACGTCGCGCGGCTGATGTCCGGTCCACTGCTCGATGAGCGCCGACGCCTGCACGCGGACGGTGTGCAGGCGCTCGTCGTGGGCGCGCATCGACGTGTAGAACGCCTCGGCCCGGTCGAACTCGGCGTCGGGGACGTCGGCGCGCTCAGCCCATCCCTTCGCCCTGATCGCATCCAGGTCCAGCAGGGTGACGTGGTCTGGAGTCGTCATGCCGGTGACCTTAACGTCACAGTCAGCAGCGTTCTTCGCGGGGCGGTCGCTGGCCTTCAACGGGCAATGAGGGGGATGACATGACCGAACCGAGCCTTCTGGCGCGCTGGACTCTCGCCGGCGGCCTGACCACCCGCCCGACGCCCCTGGTCCCGAGCCCGCGACCGCCAGCGGCCACCGCGCCCCCGGCCCCGTTGCGCCTGCTCACGTTCAACGCCCAGCACGCTGCACCCGACCGGGCCCGCCGCCAGGCCGCCTGGCTCGCCCAGCGGCGCGGCGCGGACCTCGTCGTCCTCACCGAAGTCGGCTCCGGACCCGGCGGACGCGCCCTCCTCGACGCGCTCGCCCAGCACGGCTACCCCCACCTGCACGCACCGCGACCGGGCGGCGCCGACTACAGCACGGTCCTGGCCTCCCGCAGCACACCGCTCGAACCCGTGCCGACCGGCATCGGGTTCCTCCCGCACCGCGCCCCCGCCGCGGAGATCTGGGTCGGCGGCCGGCGGATCAGGCTGCTCGGCCTCTACGTGCCCTCCCGCGGGCCGCAGCACCGCCGCAACGAGAACAAGCGTGCCTTCCAACACGCCGTCACCCAGGCGCTGCCCGGGTTCCTCGCCGGGTTCGACGGCCCGGTCATCGTGACCGGTGACCTCAACGTCGTCGAACCAGGCCACGTCCCGCACTACCCCGTCTTCGGCCGGTGGGAGTACGACTTCTACCGCTCCTTCGCCGACGCCGGTCTCATCGACGCCTACCGGGCCCAGCACCCCGCCGCACCCGGCCACAGCTGGTTCGGCCGCGGGGGAAACGGCTACCGGTTCGACCACACGTTCATCACCACTGCGCACCGGCCGTCTGTGACCGCCTGCGACTACCTGCACGCTCCTCGCCACGCCGGCCTCAGTGACCACGCCGCCATGCACCTCACCCTCACCGGCTGACCTCGACCCGTTCAAACCACGGGCTCGACGACGAAGAAATCACCTCGGCTGGCCGAGTATTCGCAGGCCACAGCCCTATCGCGCAGCGAACTAGATGTTCACTGCGCGTGGAATCTCCCCCTCGGCGAATCCGGGCATTCTGTGATCCGTCCGGTCGCTCGCACCCCCCGAGTGAGCGGCCGGACGCCTCCCGCCATCTCCGACGCGGCTGCCGCCGGCAGGCGGAATCGGCACCTCACATTCACAATCACGAGATGGATTGGATCTATGCCTCCGCACGATGAGATGGCTCCGCACCGCCTGGGTCTGCTGGACCAGCGGATGAGGAGCATGGCGCCGGACTTCCTGGTGGACCGGGTGCTGGTCCACTACAAGCTGATCGGTCTGACGGACGAAACGATCCGCCAGCTGCTCGACCTCGCTGGCGAGTACCGGCAGGAGAGGACGGCGGCCGAGGACGCGTTCGCGTTGCTCGGACACAAGGTCAGCCCGGTGGCGACGCCGTTGGGTCCCGAGCAGGCCGCCGAACGCCGCGAGCACTTCGCCCGCCGGGCGGCGTTGTTCGCCGAGGACGACATGCGCGCCGAGACCTACTACGACCGGGTGAGGACGATCCTGGGCGAGCAGGGGTGGGCGGCCCTGCTGGGCGTGTACCTCGACGAGGTGACCGCACGGCTGCACCGGCTCGGCCCGGCGCTGGCCGCCGCGGTCGCACCCGCGTTCCAGCTGCTGGCCGAGGACCCCGAGGGGGTCCACCGGCCGGTCGACCCCTACGACGACGAGCTGACGGGCGCCCTTCCCGCGCTCGTCTGACCGGCACACGGCGTCGCTTTTCGCCGGGTGCAGCGGCGCCGGACGTGCCCACACCTCCGCGCCGCCCACGCCCACTCCCGCATCGGCGTTCCCCGGTCGCTGGAGCACTGCTCTAGCAGTGGGCTGGGCTGCTCTTCCCAGGACCGCCTCCGGCCAGCCCCCCACCGAGACCACGTAGGCCCCGCGAAGCTCATCCCCGACCGGCCCGCGGTCCAGGCCGGAGCCCTCCACCCACGACCAGAAAGAAATCATGGACGAGTCCACCGCCGTGAAATCCACCGCCGCCAAACAGCCCACGGACCTGAACGTCGACCAGGCGCACACGGCGCGGATCTACGACTACTTCCTCGATGGGAAGGACAATTTCCCGGCTGATCGGGAGGCGGCCGAGGAGATCCTGGCCGCGGAGCCCGGCGCGAAGGTGATGGCGTGGACGAACAGGGCCTTCCTCGCCCGCACCACCAGGTGGCTCGCCGGGGAGGTCGGGGTCCGCCAGTTTCTGGACGTCGGTACGGGCATCCCGACGTCGCCGAACCTGCATGAGATCGCCCAGGGCATCGCCCCGGAGGCCCGGGTCGTCTATGTGGATAACGATCCGATCGTGCTCGTGCACGCCCGCGCGCTGCTGACCAGCACACCGCAGGGGCGGACGGCCTACCTCGACGCCGACCTGCGGGACCCATCGATGATCATCAACGCTGCCGAGCTGCGTGAGACTCTCGATCTGGAGAAGCCGGTCGCGCTGTCCCTCAACGCGATCCTGCACTTCGTCGTCGACGACGACGACGTGGCGGGCATCGTCGCGGGGCTTGTCGCCGGGTTGCCGACCCGCAGCTACCTGGTGCTGTCCCACATCACCCCCGAGATGAATCCCGCCACGGCAGAGCAGGTCACCCGCCGATACGAGGCCGCAGGAATTCCCCTGAAGGCACGTACGGCCGAGCAGATCTCGGGGATCATCACGGCGGCGGGCTGCACCCTGGTGGAGCCGGGCGTGGTGCCGATCGCCCTGTGGCGTCCGGAGGAGGAGCCGGACGCCGAGCAGCGGGCGGTGTGGCTGCTCGGCGCGGTGGCCCGCGTCTCGTGAGCCTGCTGGCCGTGGAGCATGACACCGGGGTGTCGCCTCAGGTTCTCGGTGCGGCGCAGGTCGGTCCCGGGGACCGGGTCGTCGTGCTGGGCACCAGCGCCGACGGGGGGATGCTGACTCGGACGGCCCTGTCGCTGGTCGGGTCGTCCGGGGTGGTTGTTGCGGTCGGGCTTGATCCCGTGCTGCGCCGGCTGCGGTTCGCCCCGGGCACCGGGAGCCTTCAGGGGATCTGGCCGATCCCGGTCGGCTTCCCCTGCGCGAGGGCTCGGTGACCGCGGTCGTCGGGCACGGTGTGGCCGGGGTGGCGGGCCTGCCCGCGGTGCTGGCCGACGCGGGCCGCGTTCTGGTTCCGGGTGGACGGTTCGCTCTGGCGGAGCCGTTGCACCATGCCCGCCGGTACGACGATGCGCTGCCCGGCCTCACCGCACACGAGCAGTGGCAGATCGACACCGCGCTGGGGCAGGCGACTCCCGCGCATGCCCGGCACGCGGTGGACGATCTCGTGACCGCCTCCCACCTCGGCCACCTGGGTCTGGAGATCGACCGGGGCGATCTCGCTCCGACGACCACAACCCTTCGTGATCATGATGCTGTCGCGGTCCACCTGCACACGCCGCCGGTGCCGGCAGGTCCGAACCCGCTTGAGGCCGTCCGCGGACAGCTCGGGGAGCTGCTGGCCGGCCGTTACGAGACGGCATGCCATCAGCTTCTCGACGACCGGGGCACGGTGACGATCAGAACGCCCACGGTGTACCTGTCGGCGCGGCGCGCACGCGCAGGCCGGCGATGATCAGGACACGGCGGGACGTCCTGCGCGGGCCGGGCGCGGTGGCACGGGTCTACGGCGTGGTCCGGCGTTTCCTCGTCCGCCTCGGTGCGGGTAAGGACGTGGACGCCTACGTGCGGGTTGACTTCAACTTCCCCGAAATCGACGGCGCCAGGTGGGTGCCCCCGGAAGCTTTTCCGGGTGGTGTTCCGCCTGAGGGAACCCGTGTGAAGGTCGGGGATGGTGAAGGCAGTCACGCGTACGCCGTGGTCCTCGGACCCCAAGTACATCTCCGGGTCGACATGGCGACCTTCACGTCGGAGGGATCAGATGAAACAACCCCGGGTTGATCCACATAACCATTCGAGAAAATCCGATGGGACCGAGGATCCAGCGGAGCTGGTGAAGCTGGCAGACGAGGAAAATCTGATCCTGGGTCTGACGGATCACGATACGTTCGAGGGTATTCCCGACGCGGCTGCGGCGCTGCGACCGGGGCAGATCCTGATCCCGGGAGTGGAGATCTCCACGTCCGTCGAGGTGGACGGCGTGAGGGGCACGCAGCACCTGCTCGGCTATTTCTGCGACCCGGAAAACCGGGCGCTGGCCGACGCGCTCGGTCGCACCCGGGACAGCCGCGACACCCGGGCGCAGAAGATGGTCGGGAAGCTGGCGGCGGGCGGCCACACCATCTCCTGGGATGAGGTGGTCGCGGAGGCGGCCGGTGTGGTCGGTAAACCGCACATCGCGACGGTGCTGGTCAGGAACGGGGTGGTGACGAGCCGCGCGGAGGCGTACTCCGCCGACTGGCTCGGCGATGGCAGCCCGTATCACGTGCCCAAGGAGCAACCCGACCTCGCAACGGCCCTGTCCCTCGTGCGCGGGGCGGGGGGCGTTGCGGTCCTCGCGCATCCGCGGAGGACCGAGCGGCGTCCACCGCTCTCGGCGGCGGACATCGCGGCGTTGGCCGACGCCGGGCTGGCGGGCATCGAGGTTTTCCACCCCAACCACACGGATGCCGACCGGGCGGAGCTCCTCGCGATCGCGAAACGCCTCGGTCTGATCGTCACGGGGTCCAGCGACTCCCACGGCGACAACAAGCCGCAGCGTCTCGGGGCCGAAACGACGGCGTTCGCGGAGTTCCAGCGGCTACTCGACGTCGCCGCCGCTCCCGGCACGCCGCTGATCATCGGCTGATCGGCGTGCCACGGGGGGCAGGACGGCGGCGGGACGATCTGCCGGAACGAGTACGCAGGGAGATCGAGGCACGGTCGCGGTCGAGCTGGGTGTATGGGCTTCCTCTTCGTCAGCCTGACTTTCATCGTGATCATGCCGCATGTCCTGTGACGGCCCGCCGGCGGGCCGGGCCGGTGCGGCGCCCAGCGGGTGTTCCGCCTGCTGCCCCTGCGGGCGGAACACCACCGGCCAACCACATCCGGTGAAGAGGACTCGACGATGAGGAGGAGATCGGGATGGTGGGGATGACCGTCGTGCCCGCGTGGGACGGCCGCTTCCTCGGCCTGCTCCCGCCCGCCGCCCGCGCGGCTATGGTCACCCTCGGCGACGAGCACCGGGCCGAACCCGGCACGGTGATCCTGTGGCAGGACCAGCCCGTGGACTGCCTGGCCCTGCTCCTCTCCGGGTGGACAAAGAGCGCGGCGATCAGCCCTTCCGGGCGGCTGGCGATCCAGAACCTGCACCATCCCGGGGACCTCATCGTTCAGCCGGCAGGGGCACCCAGGGCCGCGACGGTGACCGCCGGCGACCCCACGACGCTGCGCCTAATCGCCCATGACGACCTTGCCGCGGTCCTGGCCACCTACCCGCAGACCGCCGCGGCGTTCCGCCACGCCGCCTGCGCACGGCGGCAGGCCGCGCTGCGCGCCCGGCGGACGGACAGCGCCGTGCCGGTGGCGATCCGGACGGCGCGACTGCTGGTCAATCTGCATGCCGCGTTCGGGGCCGGCCAGGACCCGGCCGCCCCGGTGGAGATCCCACTCGGGCACCGGGAGATCGCCGCGATGCTGGCCGCATCCCTGTCCACCGTGCAGCCCCTGCTGACCGACCTGCGCACCAGCGGCCACCTGACGATCCTCGCCCGTGGCCGCATGGCCGTCACCGATCTCGCGGCACTCCACAGCCTGGCCGGACCCGCCGAACCGCCGGCCCCGGCCGAGCGGTGCGCCTCGGGGACCGACCCGTCCTGCCTGGCCTGCGGAGAAGGCCGATGATCCCCTGCTCGCGGCCGGGCCGCCGAGGGCCTCACGTGGAGCATCGTGCGGCCCAGCTCGCCCTCGCCCTCGCCGCGGCCACAGCGGCAACGCCGGTTACTCTCACCCGCGCGCAGGAGCAGGCGTTTCGGGCCCAGACCCGCAGGGTGGGCCTGATCGGCGCCTGGTATGCCGCCACGGACGCCCAGTTGCACCGTGCGGATCGGTGGGCGGCGGCCGGCACAGGCGGCGCTGCGCGGTGCTGGCTGCCGCACCCCTCGCCTCGGGCTCGCCCTGGTCAGGAGACGCGATGATCCCCTCACCTGGCGCGAGGTCCGCTGCGAGGGTGCAGGGGCTGGACCGTGTACCGGTCGGGCGGCTACGCGCAGCTCTGGCGTGGGCGCACCAGCGGGTCGGCACGGGCACGTTCCCCGCCACCCTGCTCGCGGATCGTTGCCAGGTGACAGTCGAGGAAGCGGGCAGCCTGCTCGATGTCCTCGCCTTGCTCGGCCTGGTCGACCGCTACCGCACGCCCAGCGACGCCTGGGTGTACGCCTGCGGGCCGCTGCTCGCCGCAGCGCCGACCGCGGACACCGTGCTACGCCCGCAGGAGACGATTCTGCCGCGGGAGATGTGGGCAGCGATGGCCGACGCGCACGCCCGCACCGGCATGGCGTCGACGGAGACGATCGCCGAGTTCCTCGACGCCCCGGCCGGCCGGGTTGATCGGATCGATGTGGCGGTGCGGCTCGCGACGCTGGGGGTACGCGGCCTGCTCGCTGCCGGCCCGGACAGAGGTGCGGCGCACCGCCAGTGGCAGATGACCGCTCACGGGACCAGCTGGGGCCGCGAGCTGCTGTCACGAGGGTTGACCGACAGCGAGGTGTGGACGGTGCTCGGCGCCGACTCTCCCGACGTCGACATCGACCTGATCACCGCGGCCCGCCGCCTGGGTGTCGGGCTGGCCCGCCTGGAAGGCTGGGTGGATCGGCAGACCCGCACCGGTCGCTTCGCCCGGGTCGGCTCGGAGCTGCGGCTCACCGACTCCGGGCGGGAGGCGATCAGCGCCGTCGGGTGGAAAGGCCCCGAACGGTGAGACGGCGCCGCGGCCGAAGGACTGGCCCCTTCCACTGCCTGGGGACGGAGCCGGGGCGCGGCACGCGGGGTGGTGCCCGCGTGCCGCGCCCACACCCCGCACAGGCGGCGGACGTCCGGCACGGCCCGTGAGCCGTCTCCTGGTGCAGGGGATCGAGCACGTGGCCGTCGGAACCCTGCGGACGACGGTGGTCTGGGCACAGGCCCGCACCGCACGCGCGGGCGTGTTCCCCGCCAACCTGATCGCCGATCATGTTCCTGTGCCGGCGGACGAGGTGGGCCGCTGGCTGAACATCCTCGCCACCGTCCGGCTGCTCTCCCGCTACCAGACGGTCAACCGCACCTTGATGTACGCCTGCCAGCCCCCACTGGCCGCACCCGCCCCGGACGGGGTGCGCCCGCTCGACACCGTCTCACCGCGGGAGTGGTGGGCGGCGGTACAGGCGGCACAGCTCCCGCGCGGCACGGCCCACGGAACGGAGATCGCCGCCCTGCTCGACGCCGAGGCCGGCATGGTCGACCGGGTGGACGTCCTGCTGAAACTCGCCGCGCTGGCCGCCGCCGGCCTGCTTCAGCTCCATCCCGCCGCTGACGGGTGGCACTGGCAAATGATCGCCACCGTGAGGCTAACGGGACAGGCACAGTGACCCAGGTGGACCGCGGGGCGGGGACGTTCCTGCGGACGAGTCCGTCGTCTTCGCCCCGAGTGGTTCATCGAGGCCCGCCGGTCGAACCCAAGCGCCGTCACGGCGGCTGACCGGCCTGGCGCGCTCACCACCGGTCAGGTGGGCCGGCCAGAGGGTCTGGAGCGCAGCCAGGCCGCGATGCCCGTATCAGCATTGTGTCCCGCCCACCGTGACAGCTCGACGGGAACGATGCACGCCCCGCACCCCCTGATCGGGCTATCCCAGCGAGTGATCTGCATAGCCCGGACAGGGGGCTACTTCTAGCCCTATTGAGTCATTTCTCGCTGGGATGCCGGTCGGACTGCGAAGTTAGAACGCCGGGATTCGCTGTGGCGGGGGTAGTCCTAGATAGAGGGGTTTCTCCCTTCCGGGGCGGGTTGGCCGTCCATTGGGATGGCCGGCGAGGTGGGCACTGTGGAGGTCCGGGCTCGTACAGCGGGACAGCGCCGCCGGGCTCGGCTGCGGTTCGCTGGTATCAGCGTCGTGGCCGCTGCCGTGACCTTCCTCGCTGGCTGCGGTGCGGATGGTGGTTCGACGCCCGCTCCGGCTCCCAGTGGCGGAGCCGTCTCCTCGCCCCCGCATACGGGCGGATCGCCGAGCCCGAAGCCGACATCGCCGGCGGACATCGCGCGGCAGGACGCGGTCGCCGCGTACGTGGGGATGTGGAAGGCCGACGCGCAGGCCAGTCACACCTCGGACTGGCAGGCGACGTATCTGTCGCGCTATGCCTCGGGCGATGCTTTGCAGGTACTGACCGGTGATCTGTACGCCGACCATCTCAATGGGCTGGTTGCGAAGGGTGAGCCGGTGAACCACCCGCGGGTGACATCGGTGAACCCGCCCGGCGCGCCGACCTCGGTGAGGATCGAGGATTGCGCGGACAGTCGGAACTGGTTGCAATACAGGACCGACGGCTCGCTTCTGGATGACACTCCCGGGGGAATGCGCCGGATTCTGGCCGAGGCTCGACTGCACACCGACGGGCTGTGGCGCGTCACCCAGTTCGGAGTCGGAGACCTGGCATCATGCTGATGCGTAGGACTCTTTTTGTTGCTGCCGTGACGGCGACGCTGGCCGGCGTATTCACCGTGCCCGCTTTCGCTGGCGACAAGTTCGGCGGAACCGACTGTTCTCAGAATCCGCACCCGGGCTGCCAGCTTTTCGCGGGCGACCTCGGAACGGCCCCCGCCCCCGCCCCAGTGCCGGGTGGCGGTCCTACATTCGTAGGTGGAGGGGGCGATCGGGGCGGCGGTTCGACGCGACCGCCCCCTCCAGGTGACAGGTCGCTAGACAAACCAAAAACGGCGGACTGCTCGTACACCCGT
>NZ_JAMPTM010000145.1 GCF_025403375.1 Frankia gtarii | reverse complement strand
GAGGGTGGGAGCAGCCCTGACAAAGCCGGGACGTTCCAGTACTGCCAGATGGGGCGGGTCCGGCGAGCGGGACGGAGAGGAGTACGCGAGGAACCGGCGTTTTACGTCCCTGAATGCGACACCGGCTCGAACCTGGTGGATCTGGGCCGGGAACGGCGCGCACCTACTGTCAAGATCGTGGCGGTGGGGAACTCCTGGGGTGGTGTACAAGAGCTGCCTGGGAGGCCACGGGGAAAGTCCGCGGCGTACTCGTGGCGAGGCCGTGGGGACACAGTCGGGCTCCTCCTTCGTCGAGCGAATCGCAGTGAACACGGGAACCGTTCCGGATCTTGCCTCTGTGTCCGTGGACTCCACTCGTGGTGTGGACGGGCAGGGGGTTGGGCGCGCCGACCGCTGATCGGTCCGGGACGGGGCGGAGCCGCCGTAGTACTCCGAGCCGGGGAAAGCCCGCGCGCATGGGGAAGGGCGGCAGCGGTTCCATGGAGCGGAAGGACATGTAGACGCCGAACGGCGACGCTCCGATCCTGGCCGCGCAGGTGGCACGGGATCGGGTAGCGGGGATGCAGGCGAAGCTTCACTACCGCTCGCGGTCCGCGCACGATCGGCGAGTGCCCGCGCGACCCGAAGCCGCGCCATGGTCGACCCGAGCACGGTGTTCCGCGTGACGAGCTGCGCCAGCGACACCACCGGATAACGGCACGCTGCCCTGGCATCTGCCAGAGGACATGAAGCACTTCCGCTCCCTGACCACGGGTGCGACCGTGCTCATGGGCCGCCGCACCTGGGAGTCGCTACCGCCACGGTTCCGGCCGCTGCCCGGCAGACGCAACCCCGTGCTGTCACGCACGCCGCAGCAGGGCGTGGAAACGTTCCCCGACCTGCCACAGGCACTCGCCGCGGTGCCCAGGGACCTGTGGGTGATCGGCGGCACGGCGGTATATCGGGCCGCGCTGCCGTTCGCGGACTGGATCATGGTAACCGAGATCCGTGAACTCTTCGACGGCGACACCCACGCGCCGGACGTCGGGCGCCCGCCGGACACCCTCGGAGCGTGGCAAGAGTCGTCAGCGGGACTGCACTACCGGCTCCTCATCTGGGACTGAGAGCCTTGATCCGGCCACGACAAACGGGGTGATCATCGTGTAACCGGTGCGTCGGATCAGGGATGATGGCCGCCGGAGCACGTCGACGTATCCGTTCGGGGGTGCGGTCATGGCGGAGAAGCCGGCGGATGGTCCTGCCACGGGCAGTCGGGGTCTGACACATGCCGAGATCCGTGATTTGGCGGAGCGGTTCCCAGTGCCGGAGCGAGCTTCTCGGGTGCTCGCGGCGGCGGGGTTGCCGCTAGGCGCGCAGCCGCTCTGGCGGGTGGACAATGCCTACGAGTTCTGGTTCGAGGTGTCGACGCTGCTTGCAAACGGCGCGCTGCACAATGGCCGGGCTGGCTTGCTGGCTGCGGCGACGTCGGCGGGGTTGGACGACTTGTTCGACACGGCGCCGGAGCGTTGGGAGCGGGCGTCACCCGCATCGCTGCTGCGGCCGTCATGGGGTGCGGTCGGGTTCTACGGTCGGACCGAGGAACTAGCCCGGCTTGAGCGCTGGTGCGACGAGGACGACGAGACTCCTTTGCGGCTCATCGTCGGTCCGGGTGGGCAGGGCAAGACCCGGCTCGCTTTGCGGCTGTGCGTGCGCCGCCGCGCTGAAGGGTGGGCGGCGGGGATGCTGAGCGCGTCGGCGGGTGTCGACGTCCTCGATGCCGCAGGGGGTTGGGTTCGGCCGTTGCTGGTAGTGGTCGATTATGCGGAGACCCGGGAGGCGCAGCTCTGCATGCTGCTGGAGCGCCTCATTCGCCACCGGTCATCCGGCCGGCGGCGGGTACTGCTGTTGGCCCGGTCCGCGTCTGACGATGCGCAATGGTGGGCCTCGCTGCGGGGACGGTATCCGGATGTGTGCGCGGCGGTGGTTCCGGATCCGTTGAGCCCGCTCGACACGGCTTCCGACGACCGCGACCATTCCTATCGGCGGGCGCTGATGGATTTGGCTCACGCCCGGCGGGCGGTGCGCCACGACGTGGATTGGCCGGGCCTGGCCGCGACACTGGCGCCGCCTGACGATCTGCACGAGCCGAGCTACGAGCTGGCGCTGGCTCTGCACACGCGGGCCCTGACGGACCTTCTCCAGGCGGGCCCCGAACCGGTGCCCGGATTGGGGCCGGGGCGGGAGCTAGCTGATGTGCTGCTCGACCACGAACGGCAGTACTGGGCCGGTAGCGCTGCCGCGCGGGGTCTGGCCCCCCTGTCCTATCCACTGTCCCTGTTGGGGCGGGCTGTTGCCGCGGCGGCGTTGTGCGGAGCCGGCGACGAGCAGCAGGCGGTGGCGACCCTGGGTCGGCTGCCCCTGCTGGAGAAGGAAACACGCTCGGCTCGGCTCGCGCTCGCCGAGTGGCTGCGCGACCTGTATCCCACGCCGTCCGGCGCCTACTGGGGCACTCTCGCTCCCGACCGCGTCGCGGAGCATCATATTGGCGTAACACTACGCGATCACTCTGGCCTGGCTGAGGCGCTCCTTGCGGGCGCGTCCGACCGTCAACTCGTCCACGGACTCGTGATTCTCGCTCGCGCTACTGTCCATCAGCCTCATCTCCCCGCCCGGCTCGCGGAACTCCTCACCACGCATCCCACGATCGCCGCCGCCGTCGAGCAGCTCGACGTCGCCGATCTGACCGCCGTCATTGACGCGCTTCCTCAGCGGTCCGTCGAGCTCGCGCACGCTGGCGCGGCCCTCACCGCACACGCGCTGGCCCGGCTACGCGCGGACGCCGATGGCGGCAACTCAGGCACGCATATCCGCCTTCTGGGCGTCCTCTCCGACCGTCTGACATATCTAGGGCGCCGCGATGAGGCTCTTGCCCTCAGCCAGGAAGTGGCCACTGGACTTCAACTGCTCGCGATGGCTCAGCCCGATGTCTACCTACCCATCCTCGCCCGCGCCCTGGACAACCTCTCGATCCAGCTGGACTACGCGGGACGCGACCAGGAAGCCCTCGCGCCCATCGAGGAAGCCGTGGCCCTCAACCGGCGGCTCGTCGAGGCCCAGCCGGACACCGTCCGCCCAGACCTCGCCCACAGCCTCACCAATCTCGCACGCCAGATGGCCAGGGCAGGACGGCAGGACGAGGCGCTCGCCGCTGCTGAGGAAGCCGTCACTCTCTACCGGCAGCTTGTCCAGGCTCGGCCGGCCGCTTTCCGCGCTGACCTGGCCACGGCTCTGAACAACCTCTCGCAACGGCTCGGCGACATCGGACGGGTGAACGACGCACTCACCGCCATCGAGGAAGCCGTCACCATCCGCCGATCAGTGGCACAGGTCCGCCGGGACGCCTATCTTCCGGACCTAGCTTTCTCCCTGATAACCACGTCTCTCGCCCTCGCCCGACTGCAAAGGCGAGACGAGGCATTATCCGCGATCAGGGAAGCCATCACGCTGTATCGGGAGCTAATTCAGGCCCGACCGGACACCTTCATTCCCAACCTTGCTACCTCCCTGAGCCACCTACGGGATCAGCTCGCTGACCTGGGGCTACGGGAGGAAAGCCTCGCCGCGGGAGCGGAAGCCGTCGCTCTACTCAGAGGGCTCGCCCAGGGCAGCCCGTATCTGTTTTCCTCGCTACTCATCACGTCCTTGAACGACCACACACGTCAACTGGCCGACCTGGGGCTATGGGAGGAAAGCCTCGCCGCCGCCGAGGAAGCAGTCAGCATCGCCCGCCCGCTCGCCGAAGCACAACCTGGCACCCACTGCGGCCTGGCCGACTCCTTGAACAGCCTCGCGTTCAGCCTTCGCCACTTCAGGCGGCGGGAGGAGGCACTCGCCGTCAGCGAAGAGGCCGTGGCCCTCTACCGACAGCTGGCCCACCTCCAGCCCGACATCTACCAGAACAACCTCGCCACCGCATTGAGAAATCTCTCGATCCACCTGTCTGACCTGGGCCGGCACGAGCAGGCAGTCGTGTTTGTCGAGGAGGCCGTCGGTATCTGCCGTTTGCTGAGCCAGACCCGCCCCGACAAGTGCGGGCATAACCTCGCCGGGTCGCTGAATAACCTCTCCAACCGTCTGGCGACGCTTGGGCGACGTCAGGAAGCCCTCGCCGCCGTACAAGAATCAGTCGACATCTACCGTCAGCTCCCTCGGAACCAGGACGACGAACTCCGCGCCGATCTTGCCATGGCCTTGGGAAACCTTTCGATCCGACTGTTCGATCTCGGGCTACCGGAAGATGCGCTGTCCGCCATCGAGGAATCCACCAACATCTACCACCAACTCACCGAAACCCGACCCACCGCCTTCCTGTCCCACCTGGCCGGCGCCCTGGATAAAGCCGGCGTTTACCTGAGCGATCTGGGCCGTCACCAGGAGGCGCTCGCCGCCGCCAGAAATGCGGTCAGCATCTACCAGGGGCTCTACCTTCCCCTTCCCGACACATTCGCGGGACTCCTTTCCATGGCATTCCTGAACCTGGGTGTCATAGAGCGCTCCGCTGGCGATAGAACGGAGGCGCTGTTTGCACTCATCTCGGCCGCACTCTATGGCCAAGGGCACAACATGCCAACAATACTGTCGATCGTCACCCCAATGCTGAGGGAAGAAAGAGAACGGAACCAGCAGGCGTTCGACACGGTCTGGAATAAGCTCATAGCTATGACACTCCAGGACGCCAACCCGCCCCACGACGCCAACCCCGGCCGAGACGCTGACGGCCCGAGAGAAGATCCCAGCGCGACGATCCCTGCCAGCAGCCCCAAGCCGCCCGTTTGACAACTTTCCACACTGAAGCAGTATTGCACTTGGCGACGATCAAATCGTCGTCGACTCGTAGAGTGCTGCTATCCGAACCCTGCCGTATTCGTTGGTCGTGGGCGGTCACTCACGTAGGACCGGCGGGCTAAAGCACCGGGTTGAAGCCGGTAGCCGAGTTCTGGCACCCCGCAGGGACCCATGGTTGGATTTCCAGGCTGGACAACGACATCTGAACCCACCGATCGGAGGCCGCTGCGGTGGAGACCAACTCGCCGTCGGAACCCGGGCTCGACCCGCCCTTCGACCGACTACCGTTCATCGACGAACACGCGGAGCGCGTGGCGGCGCCGGCCACGGTGGTCTGGTCGGTGCTGACCCAGAGGATCATCCGGACCCGGCTCCGGATCAGTGAACCGTTCGCCCGACTGCTGGGCGCGCACCCGTTCCGGGTGAACGGAACCCTGCTCGAACCGGGATCCACCCTGCCGGGTTTCGCCGTCGCCGACGCAGTTCCCGATCGGCGTCTGGTTCTCACCGGCCATCACCGCTTCTCCCACTACGCCTTGATTTTCACTCTGGAGAACGAACCCGGCGGCAGCGTGCTGCGCGCCCGCTCACTCGCCCAGTTCCCCGGCCCGGCCGGTTGGGGGTACCGGCAGTTGGTGATCGGCTCGGGCGGCCACCGCGTCCTGGTCGGCCGGCTGGTGCGCTCGATGGCCCGGGAAGCGGAGCACCCGACCCGGGCCGGGCACTGACGTCCTGCACATCGGCCGGGGGCACTGTTGCATCGGCGACGTCCGCCATCGCGGCTACCGATCAGTCATGCTCGAATCGTGCGTCGACGTCACGTCCGTCCACCAATTCCGACGTCGGAGTTCGCGGGCTTCCGGTTCCCATCGGAGGTGATCGTGGTCGATCACGTAACCGTGTGCTGGTGGGGCAGCGCTTCACGCCCCTGCTTGCCGGGGTGGCCCGGCCATGCCGGCACCGGCCGGGCGACAAATGGTTTGTGGATGAGACCTATACCGAAGAAAGAGGATACCCTAGGTAGCCATCTAGTCACTTAAAGTGACCAATGGGGACCCTGTCACTACGCCCACACCCTTGACCGGCGCATACGCATCCCGGTCGTCCGCCCGGCGGGCGACCAGTGACAACCAGCGAGCGTGCACTGTGCCGTCACCACGCTGAACGCTCATGCGCTGCTGCACGGGATCCCGTCGGCCGTCCTACCTGGAAAACGCCCGGCAGACGTCGCTACAGTCGAGCAAGATCGATCTTTACCGGAAAAGGTGCGGTGGCATCGACTACGCCCGTGAAGACCTCGCCGTCACGGTAGATCCCGGTGGCCGGGTCGAGAACGTAGGTATGGACGACCGGGACACCGGCGGGGGGCTGCTCGACCCGCCAGTAGTACGAGATCCCCGCCCGCGCATACTGCTCGGCCTTGACAATCCGGTCAGTCGTCTCCGAACCCGGCGAAACAACCTCGACGACGAGCAGAATGTGCTCGGGACGCGCCGGCATGACATCGATCGTGTCAGCCCGGTACACGACAACGTCCGGACGCCGATTCGTCAACGGCACGTCCTGAAGCCGAACATCAAAGTCGAAATCCGCGTTCCAGCCCGGCCCGGCGGCAGCCTCCAACGCGACCGCAAGAATCTTGATCAGCCGGTTGTGCCGCTTGGACGCGCTGGGACTCACGACGACCATCCCGTCCACGATCTCGATGCCCGCGCACTGCTCGGCCGACCAGGACTCGTACTGCTCCGCCGTGACCTGCTCATGCATCCACGCAGGAGCGATCATCTCCGCAGCGATGGCACACCTCCCCCTCAGGAGACCCGGCCAGCCTGATACCTGCGCACCAGCGTAGCGCCGCCCCCTCTGCCTCTCGACGTGTTCGCAGGCGCGCCGTCCACGCTCGACGGCTCGCGGACCACCAGGTGACCTACGTAATCGTCGGCGGCGTCGGCGCCCGCCTCCAAGGATCATCCAACATCACCGGTGACCTCGACATCGTCCTCACCCACGCCCGCGCCCTGCTGACCAGCACCCCAGCGGGTCGCACCGCCTACCTCGACGCCGACCTGCACGACACCGGCCTGCACGACACCGACCGCATCCTCGCCGCCCCCGAACTGCGCGCCACCCTCGATCTCACCCAGCCGATCGCCCTCTCCCTCATTGCGATCTTCCATTTCATCCCCGGCTCCGACACCCCCTACTCCATCGTCCGCCGGCTCGTCGACGCGCTCCCGTCCGGCAGCTATCTCACCCTCACGCACATCACCGCCGACTACGACCCGGGCGTGGACCTGGTCCACCGCTGGCGGCCCGAAGGCGGCAACGTGCCCGACGACCTGACCGACGCCCAGGTCAGCATCTACGGCGGCATCGCCCGCAAGAGGTGATGTTCGGCGACCTCACTGAGGGGACGGACCGCGACCACGCGTCAGCGGTTGACCGTCTGTCCGATCTCGGGGACCGATCCGGTCGCGAGAACCGCCGACCTGTACCCGAATCCGCACGGGTTGCGCTCCGTGGCTCCCTCGCTGCCCAGGTACCGGTGGTCTCCTGGGCTGAACAACAGCCGATCCAGGTTGCCGGGGTTGTGCGAGTCCGGCACCGTGACGCTGACCGCCGCCCGGCCGATGAGGTCCGTGTCATGCACGTTCACCCGGGCGCTACCGAGCCCGCCGACGATGGTGAACAACGCCCTCTGCACGTCCGGTCCGACCGGGAGCAACGCGAGGTCGGCGACCGCGGCGAGGACGGTACGGTCCTCCACCGGCTCCTTCTCCCCGGCGGTGAGCATCCGACGCAGGGTAGCGGGGTCGGCCGGGAGCCGGCTCAGATCCGCCAGCGTGACCCGGGTGGTCCCGACGAAGTAGGTTGCATCCTCGATGCGCATGCCGGCCTGTAGTTGAGGGTCGAGGATGGCGTAGGCCGACGGACCCGCCCAGTCCCGACGGATGACCGGGTTTCCCGCGCTGTGGCCGTCTGCGGTCCGCGCATAGACCGTCTCGCGGTACCCGAACGGACCCGGTCGATCCTTCCACGACCCCGTCGGGATCGGCGGCGCTGGCGGCACGGTGACTGTCGGGCAGGTCCTGGCCGCCGGCCCCGTCGTGGCCGCCTGGACGGCCACCGTCTGATGGCCACCGTCGGACCTGCTGATCACCGCGACCGGCACGGCGACCAGCACGGCGACACCGGCGGCCACAGCCGTGCTCCTCCATCCGCGCCGCGGCCCGCGCCGACCCGACCGGGTTCCACGGCCCGGGGAATCGCCGGCCGGCCACTCGCCGCCGGTGACGACGGAGATCACCGTCTCCTCTCCCAGTGCCGGATCCGCTGACGCCGCCTCCCCCGATGCCGCCCGGGCCTCGGCGGCGATCGCCTCGTTCAACCTGGCGCGCGCGCGTCGGCGCTCTTCGTCCGACGGCCCGGTGACGTCTGGCCGGAACCCGCGCACTGACGTCATCTCGTCCACGGCTCGTCCTTCGGTTCGATGAGGGATTCAGCATCGGACACCCGCAGTGCCGCGAGCCGGGGCCGCAGCTGCGCGCGAGCCCGGTGCATCCGGGAGCGGACGGTCCCGACCGGCAGCTCCAGCGCGCGGGCGACCTCGGAGTAACTCATCTCGGTCCACGCCAGGAGCAGCAGCACGTCGCGGTCGCCGGCCGTCATCGCGTCCAGCGCGGCGGCGATGACGGGAGCGGCCGCGGCGGCGTCCAGCCGACGCTCGGCCCGGCCGTAGGCGTCCTCGGCGTCGGAGTCCGCAACCGGGTCGGCACCCTGGCGCATGTAGGCAGCCAGCATGCGGCTCTCCGCCCGCTGCCGGGAACGCATCAGGTTGTGCGCAATTCCGTACAGCCAGGGCAATGCGTCCGGAAAGGCAAGATCGTAGTCCCGGCGGCGGGAGAACCCCGTCGTGAAGGTCTCCGCGGCGACGTCGGCGGCGATATCCCGGCCGGCCCGCCGGGCCACATAACGGTAGATCGCGTCGTGGTGACGATCGAAGATCAGTCCGAACACGGCCGGGTCCTCGCACGACCGCGCGATGACCTGCGCATCGGCATCTGGCACCGCCATGCTGGGTGCGTCCTGCACCCACTGATTCGGCGCCGAGGGCGCCGGCCGCGCCGGCGGGGTCGCCGTGCCCGGTTCCGCCGCCCGATCCGACATCACTGCCGCGGCGTTCATCGCGGTCCGAGACTCCCCGGTCGGCCCGGTCGGCCCGGTCGGTGGCGAGGGCTGTCCCTCCCCATAGCTGTCGGCTCGCTGCTCGAGCCACGCGGTCGATGCGATCCACCACGACGGTACGTGGGCGGACTGCCGGGAACGAGCCACCGGCGACCATCCCTCCAGGGTCATCGTTGCTTCACCGTTCGCCGTCCTTTCCCGCGTCTGTGCGCAGACACGGACCAACAGGGGCACCGTCATCCCCTATTGGCCGCGCAACGGCGAACGGTTCACGCCGCGCCATCCCGGCCCCCGGCGATGTGCCGGCGGCCGGCGCTATCCCAGCGGCAGGTAGGCGCCGAGCAGGCTCTCCCGGTCGGCACTGACCTGGGCGGCCGGGCCCGACTAGGCAAGGGTGCCGTGCCGCAGGACGTGCACGCGATCGCGATCGCCAGGGCGCTGCGGACATGCTGTTCGACGAGGACGACGGCGAGCCCGTCATCCGCGGCGGCCCGCACGGCCCCCAGCAGGCGGTGCACGACGCGCGGCGCGAGGCCCAACGAGAGTTCGTCGGCGAGCAGGACCGTGGGCCGGCGCGCCAGGGCGCGCGCGGGTCACCATCTGCTGCTGTCCCCCGGAGAGCGGCCCGGCCCGCCGATCGAGGTGCTCGGCCAGCTCGGGGAAGATCGACAGGGCGAGGTCCGGGTCGCACCGACCGACCCGGAGCTGGCGCTGCGGCGGACTCCAGGCTGGGCAGTGCCTCGGTGGTGAGCCCACATCAAGAAAGGTGCCTCGACGGCGGCGCCTTCGTGAGGCCATGCTTTGCGTACCAGCCGACGGCGGCCCAGCGCAGGATCGCGCGCCGGTTGAGCCGCCACTCGTCGCACAGGTCGGTCAGGATCTCGGCGCAGAAGTCCTCGCGCAGGTCCGCGAGCGTCTCGTCGGGGCGGGAGCCCGCGAACGCGATGGTTTCGATGTCGAGGTCGAGCGCATCTGCCAGCACAACCGCCGAGGTATGGCTCGTCCCATGGCCGTTGTAGCCCCAGCCGAAATCGCTCCCTTCCGACTTTGCCAGTTCGGCGAGCCGCCGCAGCACGGTGACGCTCTCTCGCTCGGTCGGCCCCGCCGCCATTGGCTCCGGTGCGCCGCGGGGCGCCGCAGCTCCTTGGAGTCCGTGGTAGGTCCGCTCCTGATAGCTCACGACCATCCCCCTACTGCCCACCATCGTCCGCGACATCCAGAACCTGCTCGACCTCGACCGCGACCCCACCCCCTCCGCTGACAGCGACGACGACGAGGAGGACAGCCGCGGCAACCTCGCCGTCGACATGGTCCACCTCTGGGACCCCGACTCGGCGCCGTCCCAGCAGGCGTCAACTACAGCGACATCCCGGACGACCCCGCCGAGACCAGCTTCGACGCCGACGACGATCCCCCACTGTTCGACAACGGCGATCTCGAACCCGACGACATCAACGTCAACCTGGGCACCCCATGGCAGGAATGATCGTCATCTCCACCACCGCCGTCCCCGACCACGTCCGCGGCGCCCTCAGCCGCTGGCTCAGCGAACCCACCGCCGGCCTCTACGTCGGCACCGTCTCCGCCCGCGTCCGCGACAAGCTCTGGAACGACGTCGCCGCCAGCATCGCCGACGGCGCAGCCGTCTGCATCCACCCCGCCGACACCGAACAAGGCTTCACGATCAAAACCGCCGGCGAACGCCGCCGCCACATCCTCGACTGCGACGGCCTCCAACTCATCGGCCTCAATTCACAACAGACGCAGGAGACCCCCTAAAAGCCCAGCTCACAAAGGTCGTCCCCACGCCCGTGGGGGTGCTCCGAGATGTCCCGGTACGCCCTGCCCGACCCACCTGTCCCGTTCAGGCGAAGATGACGAGCCGGAGGGCCATCGACCTGAAGTCCGTCATCTTGACGTGGACGATTTGACCTCAGAGCGTCCGGGTTCAGTTGGCGGATTCGGTGGATCTTGGCGGCGCGAACGGCTTCCGGTCGAAGTGGTCGCGGACGGCAAGCGGGACGTGCTGGAGTGGCGGCTTATCCGCGTTGCTCTGGATGCGTTACGCATCGAGAACCAGCAACTCCGCGACGCGCTCGCACACGTCCACGGTCAACTCCGAGCAGCCCGAACCGATCTTGGTGCCGAGAAAGTCTCCTGAGCTTCAGGGATACCCTCGGCCCATAACGCGCCGGAACAGATCGACACAAGTCACGTGACACGCGCATAGCTTGGATGTTATCCTTATGATCGCTCCGGCTCATCCTCGGCTCTGGACACGGCATTCCCCGAGGACCCTCCGACAAGGGCCGAGAAGCGTTTGCAGCGCCTACATCCCCGGCGGGCCTCCGGCACCGATGTCATCGGTGTTCTCCTCGGCACTCGAGACGAGCCCTGTCCGATCGACCCTCATGCTGATCGAGTACGCGCCCATGGTCTGATCCGTCAATGTCCTTTCAACCCAGAAAGCTGGACAATTAATGTTCATATGGCCCCGAATGACCACTGGACCCGAACGTCTCATGTTGGAGAGCTTGCTTGACCGCAACCGGCAAGCGCTCATCGACACCGCGCGAGGGCTATCCGAGACCGACGCACGGCGGCGCCTGGTCGTCTCACTGACCACACCGATCGGGCTGATCAAACACGCCGCCACCGCCGAGCGCATCTGGTTCCAACGCACCCTGCTCGGCCTGGACGAGTCCGCATGCGACGGCTACGCCACCGGTGACGACGGCAGTTTCGTTGTCGCCGACGGCGAAACGCTGGCCGACGTGATCGCCGAGTTTGAGCGTGCCAGCGAGCGTTCCCGCGTGATCGCCGCTGACTTCGAGCTCGACGACACCAAGGCGCACCCCCGCGCTGGCGATGTCAGCCTGCGGTTTGTCTACCTGCTCCTGATCGAGGATTTCGCCCGTCACGCCGGCCATGGTGACATTCTCCGAGAACAAATCACCGCCGCACGATAGGCGTTGGCAGGGTTGCGCAAGATCTGGTTGCAACCAAGCGTCGGTCCGGGTGGTCGTTCGTCGGGTGGGCGCCAGAGTTCGTTGTCGACTCGGTTGCCTAGTACTACAGCGCCAGTGGCCTTCGCGTGATCTCTTTTGATGGGTGCGGGATGGCGAGTGGTAGAGGGAGGACACCGTGTGATTCTCGGTAGTTTGTGAGAACAACCGAAGGTACCGCGGTGGCCGCGGCCCAGAGCATATCCGGGGTGGATATGGCGATGTGGGAAGCGGGGCTGGACGAGCTGTTCGGTCGGGTCGCGGGCTGTTTCCGCTCTGATCAACCTCGCGCTCAGGCACGTGCCCATGTGGCAGGCTTGTCGTCCCGGACGGAGCGGAAGAACGGGTGGACACTCGCGGAGTTCGGTCGGGAGGCCGGGCCGCAGAAGATGCAACGGTTGTTGAACGAGTACGCCTGGGATGCCGGTGCTGTGCGCGACATTGTTCAACAGTATGTCGTGGAGAACCTGGCCGAGCCGGACGGCGTTCTGGTCGTGGACGAGACGGGTTTCGTGAAGAAAGGAACCTCGTCGGCGGGGGTGCAGCGTCAGTACAGTGGCACGGCGGGCAAAATCGAGAGCTGTCAGATCGGGGTGTTCGCCGCCTATGTTTCGGGGAAGGGACGAGTGCTGGGTGACCGGGAGCTTTATCTTCCCATGAGCTGGACCGATGACCGGGCACGATGTGCGGCGGCAGGCGTGCCGGGCAGGGTGGGGTTCGCGACGAAGCCGCTTCTGGCCCTGGACATGATCCGCCGGTTCTGGCTGGCCTGCCGGCAGATCGGCTGGGTCGCGGGCGATGAGGTGTACGGCGCCGACCCCGAGCTACGTGACTGGCTGGAAGAACATCGGATCGGCTATGTCCTGGCGGTCAAGAAGGACACGGAGGTGACCACGGCCGTCGGCGGCTTCCGTGTCGATGCCCTCGCCGTGAAGGTCCCCGCACGCGCCTGGAGGGCATATTCCTGCGCTGACGGTTCGAAGGGACCTCGGATGTATGACTGGGCGCTGGTGGACACCACCGACCTCGCCGGCCCGGATGATCGACCCAAGCAGGTCCTGATACGCCGCTCACGCTCCGGTAAGAAAGAGCTCGCTTTCTTCATCACGCACAGCCCGCGGCCGGTTCCGCTGGCGACCCTCGTCACCGCCGCGGGATGCCGCCGGGGAATAGAGGAGTGTTTCCAGTCCGGGAAGAACGAGGTCGGCCTCGACCACTACCAGGTCAGGCTTTACCACGCCTGGTGTCGGCATATCACGTTGGCGATGCTCGCCCACGCCTGGCTTGCCGTCATCGCGAGGAAACACCGTGAACAGAACCCGCCGGCCGACCCGCCGACGATGACCGCGGTGGGATACAAACGTCTTCCTGGTGGTCTCCCGGTCGCCGAACAGCCGGCACCAAACAGGACCATGATGGCACCGTTCACCCTCAACGAGATCCGCCATGTCTTTGCCATGTTCACCGAAGTCGTTCTTCCACCGGCCATGATCACGTGGTGGTCGGACTGGCGTCGCGGTCACCAGGCGCGCGCCCGCTACTACCACTACCAGACCCGGATCTACGCCGCCCAGGGCATCGTCAAGCCGGTGGCGGCCACACAAAGATCACTGGCGCTGTAGTACATAGGCGCCTAATCAACAGGTTGTGGCCCCAACCTCCCGCGCAGCGGCAAGGTAGGCGAGAACCAGCGTCCGTTTGTCGTCCTGGCAGGCGGCCACCGCCAGTTGGGACGGGGAAATACCCCGGACCGGCACGGCGATCACCTCGTCCCGGACGACCAGCGGGGCGTTACCGGTGGCCAGCAGCGCCACCCCCTGGCCGCTGGCGACCGCCTCGTGGGTCTCCTCGGCGCTGGCCACCACCCCGCCGATCCGCGGCTGGCGACCGTCCCGGGCGTCCAGGGCAAGCCAGTAGTCCCGCAGCGGGCCGGCCTCCGGAGGGAGGGCGAGGAAGGGCTCCTCCAGCAGGTCGGTGAAGTCCACCTTTCCCTCGGGGTCGGACGCGGCCCGCGCCGCCAAGGGATGTCCGTCCGGGAGCGCGACCAGCCGAGGCTCGCGGGCCACCACCGCATACTGGTAACGGTCATCGTCTGGCAGCGGCAGCCAGACGAAGGCGACGTCGCTGGAACCATCCGCCAACCCGGCACTAGCATCCACCCAGTTGACCTGGCGCAGGACGGGCTGCGCTTCCGGATGGCGGGAGACGAGGCGGGCCCGCAGGGCGGGCAGCAGCCCGCGGCCCGGGCTGGTGGACATGCCGATCACCAGAGTGCACCGCTCGGCGGTCTTCGCCTCCTCCACCGCCGCCTCCGCGGCCTGCCAGGCGGCCAGCACCGCGCGGGCGTGCGGTAACAGGGCTTCCCCCACCGCGGTCAACCGCACTGTCCGCCGGTCCCGTTCGAACAGGACCACGCCCAGTTGCTTCTCCAGCATCCGAATCTGCTTGCTCAGAGCGGGTTGGGAGACGAACAGCCGCTCGGCGGCGCGGGTGAAGCTCAATTCCTCGGCGACCGAGGTGAAGTAGTACAGGTCGCGCCCATGGACGTTCATAACTCATGGCTATCACAACGGGACTTGGACGCAGCCCTGATGCCTGGCGAAGGATGGGACCTGCGACGGGGCGGCCCCGAACGGCAGTTGACGAGGGAGATGAAGATGAGCGAGGACGCCAAGGTCTGGCTGGTCACCGGCGCGAGCAGCGGTTTCGGGCGGGCCATCACGGAGGCCGCGGTCGCCGCTGGTGACACGGTGATCGGCACGGCCCGGCGGACCGAGGCGCTGGACGACCTGGTCGCCGCGTACCCGGACCGTGCGGAGGCGATCAGCTTGGACGTCACCGACGGCGAGCGGATCGATGTGGTGGCCGCCGACGTCCTAGCCCGTTACGGCAGGGTGGACGTGCTGGTGAACAACGCCGGCCGCACTCAGGTAGGGGCGTTCGAGGAGACCACCGACCGGGAGCTGCACGACCTGTTCGAGCTGCACGTGTTCGGCCCGGCGCGGCTGACCCGGGCGCTGCTGCCGCAGATGAGGGAGCGGGGCAGTGGATCGGTCGTGAACATCAGCAGCTTCGGCGGGCAGCTGTCCTTCGCCGGGTTCTCCGCGTACAGCGCGACCAAGGCGGCGCTGGAGCAGCTGTCGGAGGGCTTGGCCGAAGAGGTGGCGCCGTTCGGCATCAAGGTGCTGATCGTGGAGCCCGGCGCGTTCCGTACCAACCTGTTCGGCAAGGGTGCGGCGTACTTCTCTGAGGAGAACTCTGCGTACGCGGAGAAGGTCGGCGCGACCCGGCAGATGGTGCAGGGCAGCGACGGCAGCCAGCCCGGCGACCCGGTGAAGGCCGCGGCGGCGATCCGGCTGGCTCTGGACGCCGAGAAGACCCCGCTCCGCCTCGCCCTCGGCGGCGACGCGGTCGACTTCCTGACCGCACACCTGGACTCCGTACGGGCCGAGCTCACCGAGTGGGAGGAGGTCTCCCGGGGGACGGACTTCGACACGGAATGAGAGCCGGGCAGGGGGAGAACCCGGTGCTCGGTGAACCCACTGCCTTGAGGTGCTGCCCGTTTCACAGACACGCGATAGTTGGACTATATCAGCTTTACGCCGCTTCTGGTATTGATGTCTGGCTCGTCAGGTAGGGGTGCTCGACGTGTTCCGGGGTGTGGTAGCCGAGGGTGTAGTGGAGTCGCTGCCGGTTATAGAAGACCTCGATGTATTCGGTGATCGCGGTGCGTGCGGCGCGGCGGCTCGGATATGTTTCCCGGTAGACGAGTTCGTTTTTCAGGGTGCCGAAGAAGGATTCGGCGGCGAAGTTGTCCCAGCACACTCCGGTGGCGCCGACGGAAGGTCGCACGCCGTGCCGTTTCAGGATGCGCTGGTAGGCGTCTGACGTGTATTGGGCGGATTCAAGTGGTCGTCGCAACACCTCGCCTCCGCCTGCAGCGGCTTGACTTTCACTTTCCGGGCGGCCAGTCCGGGCAGGGCGCGGACCGCTGCCAGCACCCTGGCCCCGCCGGCGGCGGCCGCCAGCGACGACGACTCGCCCAGCAGCCCCAGGAACGGGCGCACCGTGCGGTACCGCTCGGCAAGCACGACCCGCATCGCCGCCTCCGCCGGCCGTCGTCGTCCGGAACGAGCTCCTCGACCACCGCGACCGCGCCGGCGAGCTGCGCCCGCGGGGCAACGGTCTCCACCGCCGCCCACGCCGCCGCCACCTCCACCTCCCGACCGGCCTGCGCGGCTTCCTCCAGGACCCCGACCATCTGACGGGTCGCCAACGCGAGCAGCCGAGAGGCCCGCTCCAGGCGCGGCAGCCATCCCAGCCGTTCGGCGTTCGATGCCTGCCGGGCCGGATTGATCAGCCTGGTGGCCATCAGTAGCGCGAACAGATCCAACGCGTCGTCGATCGCGACCGCGTCCAGATGTCGGACATCGCCAGCAGCGTCGCGGTCCGCCGCGGCTCGGCCAGCTCCGCCAGGCTCGGTGCCTTGCTCGCCAACCCGTAGCGGGCCAGGGCCGCGCCCCGGTTCGCCGGCACTCCCGCACAGTCGACCCGCCGCACGCCCAGGCCCGCGAGCTCCGCAGCCCGGTCCCACGCCCTGACCATCCCCGGCCCCAACAC
>NZ_JAMPTM010000144.1 GCF_025403375.1 Frankia gtarii | reverse complement strand
ACCCCGGACCGCCCCAAACCACTTCAAAGAACGAGATTCCCCACACCCCCCAAACCCGGGGGGTCCGAGGGGTCGCCCCCCCGGGCAGACATTGCGCGGGACCTTCGCAGGCCCCCACCGGGGGCGCAACATGACAAGCCAGATCGCGTGGGCGTACGTGGTTTCGAACCACGGACCTCTGCCGTGTGAAGGCAGCGCTCTACCACTGAGCTATACGCCCTTGCGGGTGATGAAACTACCTTACACGGCGCCGATCCGGGCCGGTGCAGGGGGTCCCGGTGGACGGATACGCCGATGTCCGCCGTCCCGCCCGGTGGCCGGACTGGGCCAGGTTCGCCGCGACTGGCCGAGGTTGAGAACCACCCGGACGGGGAAGGCTCAAGGTGGAACGGCCTTGGCAGGTTGGCCTGATGCTCGGGGGGACGTTCGGACGCTACGGATGGTAATCATCCGCCCGCCTGCGGTGGGGGTACACCTAGCGGCCGACCGATCTAGGATCTACCCGGGAAAGGTTCACCCTTCCGGGCCAGTCAACTCGCCCGAACTGCCGTAACGGATGTTGTCTTGGCATAATCTTGTTTCCAACGGGACTCGGAGAGGGAACTATCCCGTTACACGGGTGCTCGCCCGCACCACGCACCATGAGAGGCCGCCCGATGACTATTCGTCACGATTCGATCACCGCCGAACTCGCCCTTCGACTCGTCGTCCCCGGCGGCGCTCCGGTGCCGGTCGCCGCGACGGTCCGGTACGAGCCGGCCGACCCGTATGCGATCAGCATCGGCTTCCGCACGGGAGCCGACGAGGTCGTGGAGTGGACCTTCGCGCGCCAGCTCCTGAGCGACGGCGTCCGCCGTCCGGCCGGGGACGGTGACGTGCAGGTGTGGCCGGCCGCCCAGTCCGGTGGGCGGATCGTCTGCCTGTCCCTGTCCAGTCCTTCGGGACACGCCTTGTTCGAGATGCCGCGTTCCGAAGTGCTGGCCTTCCTGCGGCGGACGTATTCCGCTGTGCCCCTCGGCGGCGAGAGCGACATCATCGATCTTGATGCGGAACTCGCCCTACTGATCTGGGGCGGCCCCGAGCGGTGATCTCACCGGGGTCGGGATCGCTGCCCGACCCCGGCAGGCCGGTGCGGGCACTGTTCGACAGGGGATCGCCTCCTGTACCTGAGGCGGTTCCAGATTCCATCGCACGCGCAGCATCCACCCGCCTGGTCGGGCTCTGCCCGGCCAGGCGGGTTGTCGTCTGTGCACCGATGAAGCTCCCCTCGTCTCAGTCGCTCGCCAGCCCCACCAACCGGTGGGCTTTGAGCTCGGTCTCGCGCCACTCCCCCTGCGGGTCGCTGCCCCAGGTCACGGCGGCGCCGGTGCCGAACCACAGCCGGTCCGCATCGAACCAGAAGGTACGGATGCCGACCGAGAGCCATCCTCGACCGCTGTCGGCATCCACCCAGCCGATCCCGCCGCAGTAGGGACCGCGCGGCCCCGGTTCCAGTTCGCGAATGATCCGTAGCGCGCTCGACTTGGGCGCGCCGGAGACCGAGCCGGGCGGACAGGTGGCGGCCAGCAACTCCGGCCAGCCCATCCCGGGCCGCAACCGGGCCCGCACCGTCGACACGAGGTGGACCAGGCCCGGATGATGTTCGACGGCGCACAGAGCCGGCACGGTGACACTACCGGTCCGGGCCACCCGCCCGAGGTCGTTGCGCACCAGATCAACGATCATGATGTTCTCGGTGACGTCTTTGTCCCGAAGATCGCGCACGGTCCGCCCGGTGCCCTTGATGGGCCCGGAACGCACAACGTCGCCATCCCGCGCGAGGAACAGCTCCGGCGAAGCCCCCGCAATCCGCAGGCCCGCCTCGGGAACGTCCAACGCGAGCGCGTACGGGGCCGGATTCCCGGCCGCGAGGACCGCGGCGAGCGCGGCGGGGTCGGGTTCGACCGGTTCGCCACCGGGACCGGCGGGGGGCAGCGGCGCGGACAGCAGCCGGCAGAGGTTCACCTCGTAGACGTCACCCGCGGCGATGCGCTCCCGGATGGTGACCGCGCCCGCCACGTAGGCGGCGTGATCGAGGCTGGTGGTCCATGCCCGCGGGTCCGGGCCACGCCACGGGCCTCGACTCAGTGCCGCGGGACCGGCCGCGGGCACCGAACGCACGTCGGCGAACCGGACGCAGCGCAGCGCTCCCTCGAAGTCGACGACCACGGCCCAGAAACCACCGCGTTCCAGCACCGCGGGATCGTCACTGATCTCCACGACTCCCGTGGCGAGCCGGTCGCCGGCGAGCAGGTACGAAAGTGACCTGGACCGCGGGACCGCCGTGGACCCGCGGGCGATCGGTTCCGGAGCGCCCACGTTCGTCCGGCTCATTCCGATCACGTTACCGCCTTCCCCCACGACCCGCCGGCCTGCGATTCGCGCCCCGCGGGCCGCTCACCCGCGTCCATGGAACGCATCACGACGGCTGTCACGCAGACCGGCGGCGCAGACCGGCGGCGCAGACCGGCGGCGGCGAGGCGGCGGGGCGGCGGGAAGGCCTCGGATGGGGCCGGCACGAGCGTCGACCGGTGCGGTGGACGTGCCGTGGGCGAAACCCGACGTTCACGTGGGACACCTTGACCCAACGCAACATTCCCGCGACGTCTGGCGGGCCATTCGACGTAGAGGCCGTTCGTCCGCTAGAGTGCTAGCTGCACCGCCAAGAACGCTGGTGCAGCGCGGACGTGGCTCAGTTGGTAGAGCATCACCTTGCCAAGGTGAGGGTCGCGGGTTCGAATCCCGTCGTCCGCTCGGGAACAGAGGGGCTAGAGGTCCGTACCAGCGGCCTCCCGCGGCGGAGTGGCCGAGTGGTTTAGGCAAGGGCCTGCAAAGCCCTGTACGCGGGTTCGATTCCCGCCTCCGCCTCTGATCCATTGCGGGCGATTAGCTCAGTGGGAGAGCGCTACCTTGACACGGTAGAGGTCACTGGTTCAATCCCAGTATCGCCCACCCCGCAGAACAGCGTTTCATCTGCCTCGAACGGCCACTCCACGGAGTGGCCGTTTTCATGTCCGTGCACGGCCGCGCCGCCGGCCCGGAAGACGCCCGCCCACACGGATCCGCTGCGGCACAGGCTGTCCCACCGCGGCGCGTCCACCACCGGCCAGATCAGCGCGGCGCCGCCGACGGTGAACCCTCGACCAGGAGGAACGCGGTCACACCGTCGGCGAGGCCGCTCGCCGCCCGGGCCCGCCAAGCTGGATCGACGATTTCCGCGGCGTCGGTCCGGTTGCGCATGTTTCCGCATTCGAGGAACACCTTCGGGACGCGGGAGAGGTTCAGCCCACCGAGATCGGACCGGATCGTCATCCCCTCCTTTCCCAGATAGTCGGCCAGTGGCTGGCCGGTGGCACGACCGAACGCCGACCGCAGCGTCCCCGCGAGTCGACTCGACGGGGCGAGGATCACCGCGTTGGTCCGGTCGGGGCTCAGCGCGGGCGCGATCACGTGGAACCCGCGGCCCTGGGCGGGCCCCCCGTCCGCGTGGATGGAGACAACCGCGGCCGCTGCGGCGCCGTTACCGATCCTCGCCCGCTCGTCGACGCACGGGCCCACCCCGTCGTCGTTCGGCCGGGTCAGCACGACCCTGGCGCCGCGGGAGCGCAGGATCACGGCCGCCCGCTGGGCGAGATCGAACGTGAAGGCGTGCTCCGGATAGCCACCGTCGGTCTCGGCACCGACGGTGTCGCACTCCTTGTCGAAGCCCCCAGCGGGCACCGGCCGGCTGATGGCTGTGGCCGCCCGGTTGTTACCGCCGTTGTGGCCCGGGTCGAGCACGATGGTGCGGCCGGCGAGCGCCGTCGCGGCGACGACAGTGGGCGAGACACCGGGCGCGGGGGCACCGACGCCGTTTCCGTCCGAGCCGGTCAGCGCGAACCGCAGACCGAACCCGGCCACCAGGGCGACGGCGACCACACCGACGGCTTGGACAAGCCTCGGCCTGATCCACACCGGCATCGTGTCTCCCGCCCACGAAGGGGTCGAGCTGCCCCGTCCGCACTCACCGTATGCGAACGTCCGAATCCGGCCCGAACCGGGCGCGGCGCGGCGCGGGGCGGCGCGGGCAGCCGTCAGGCCGTGACGAAGTCGATCAGCCGCTCCACGGCGCCAAGCAGGCCCACCTCCAGGTCGGTGTAGCTGTCGACGGACGCGAGCACCCGGCGCCACAGGTCGCCGGGCTCGGCGACGCCCAGCGCCCGGCACACCCCCTCCTTCCACGGCTCGCCGCGGGGCACCGTCGGCCAGGCCCGGATGCCGATCGACGCCGGCTTCACCGCCTGCCAGATGTCGATGTAGGGGTGCCCGGTGACCAGCACATGCTCGCCGACAACGGCGGCCGCGATGCGGCTCTCCTTCGATCCGGGGACGAGATGGTCGACGAGGACACCCAACCGCCGGCCAGGCCCCGGCCGGAAGGTCTCGACCACCGCCGGCAGCTCGTCGACGCCATCGAGGCTCTCCACCACCACGCCCTCGATGCGCAGGTCGTCGCCCCACACCCGCTCGACGAGGGCGGCGTCGTGCACACCCTCCACGTAGATGCGGCTGGCGCGGGCAACCCGGGCCCGGTGACCGGCGACGACGCGCGAGCCGGAGGCGGTACGCGAGGGGGCGGCGGGCGCCGCGCGGCGGGGCCGCACGAGCGTGACCCGGCGCCCCTCCAGCAGAAAGGCGCCGGGTTCGAGCGGAAACACCCGACGGGCGCCGTGCCGGTCCTCCAACGTCACCGCGCCGCGCTCGGCGCCGACCACGGCGCCGCAGAAACCGGTCGCGACCTCCTCGACCACCAGGTCGGGTTCGAGCTCGACCTCCGGCGGCGGAGCCGGGCGAGTGCGGGCGGCGGGTGCCAGGACGTCCCGGCTATAGTCGCGGCTGCGCATGCTCCGAACCTAGGCCGCCAGATCGCCATGATCAGGGATATCGACGCGGGCGTGTCGAGATACGACAGTGGGGGCATATCCGCACACGGCGCCCCTGGCCCAGCGCTGGCTCGTGGTGGTCCGGTCCGACCAGGCCGGGTGGCGCGAGCGGAGAAGCCGTCTGGAGCAACGGGAGGCACCGCGGTGACCGCACGTTACGGGCCGGGAGTCGCCCTGCTGGTCGTGGACGTTCAGAACGACTTCGCCGACCCGACAGGCAGCCTCTACGTCGCCGGCGGCGAGAAGATCATCGACGGGGTGAACGCCGAGGTCTCCGCCGCGGTGGCCGCCGGGTCCCCGGTGTTTTACAGCCAGGACTGGCATCCCGCGCGTACCCCGCACTTTGTGACCGACGGCGGTGTCTGGCCGCCGCACTGCGTGGCAGACACCACCGGCGCAGGGTTCCACCCCGATCTGGTCGTGACCGGCGAAGTGATCCGCAAAGGGGTGGACGGGGCCGACGGCTACTCCGCCTTCTCGGTGCGAGACCCGGCCTCGGGGCATCGGTCGGCGACGGTGCTCGAAGAGCGTCTCGCTCGACTGGGCGTCTCGACGCTCGTCGTGGTCGGCCTGGCCGGCGACCACTGCGTCCGGGAAAGCGCGCTGGATGCACGCCTACTGGGCCTGACGGTACTGCTGCCGCTGGCCCACACCAGATTCGTCAACCTCAACCCAGGCGACGACGAACGGGCAGTGGCGGCAATGCGGGACGCGGGCGTGCTCGTCACCTGAAACATCGTCGCCTGAAACATCCTGGCGGGCCGCGGAGGGTACGGTCGCGACTGATCGGCAGCGGGATGCTGTCAGCGGGCATGCCACCGCCACGGCCGTGGCGTGTCGTGAGCCCACGCCAGAGGCCATGCGGTGGAACTATCCGAACGCGGCTCCTCAGGCCGCGCAGTCTCGGCAGATCATGCGGCGCTCGTCCACGAGCTGACTACGGTGATGCACGAGGTAGCACTGCGTGCAGGTGAACTCGTCAGCCTGCCGCGGAAGCACTCGGACATTGAGTTCCTCTCCGGCCAGGTCGGCACCCGGCAGGCCGAGCTCGGTTTCGAACGGATCAACATCGTCACCGAGATCAGTCGCCGCGTCCGCCCGCCGCGCCTTGAGGGCCTCGAGGCTCTGCTCCGAGGCGTCCTCTATGTCAGCCGTACGAGGTGTGTCGTAATCGGTGGCCACTGAATAACTCCCAGAAAGGTTGTGCGTGGTCGTGCGCAAGCCACAACGCATGACCGCCGGGGTATGTGCCCGTCAGACCCGCGCTACCCTGGTGTGGGCTTCGCCACACCCTCGCAACCATCTCCGCGTCGATGCGTCGCGTGGCCCTGAACATCCGCGGTGCCTACCCGACTCGGTGCGGCCCAACCCGGCCGCGGGCCGGCTGCGCGGGTCGCTAGCCGGTGCGCCGCAGCCAGGTGACCGGGGCCCCATGAGCGCCTCGACGCAGCGGCTCGAGGACATCGTCCCAGGCCGTCCCGAGCAGGCGGTGCAGGCCCCGGGCGAGGGTCTCGCGAGCCTCGCCCCGTTCCAGCAACGCCCGCAGGGCCGCCTCGCCGACCACCACGTCGCCGTTGGCGGCGATCGCGGCCCGGTGCAGGCCGAGATCGGGGGTATAGGAATAGCGCTCGGCGTCACACCCGGGTGAAGGCCCCTCGACGGTTTCGAAGGTGACGTGCCCAAGCCGGCGCAGCGCACCGGCGACCCGGCCCGCCGTGCCCGGGGACGCTCGCCACTCCAGCCCGGCGAAGAGGAATCCGGGCATGCCGGGCTGCGCCGTCCAGGTCAGCGACACAGGTGACGACAACACTCCGGACGCGCCGAACTCCAGGTGCGGGCACAGCGCCGGCGGACAGGCGAGCACCGCCAGCTTGCCCGGCACGGCGAAGGACGACGAGCCGGATGACAGCTCACGAGCTGTCGAGGACATTGCGACCACGCGGGACCTCCGTCGACGAGGAACGCCTTCCCCTGCGCCTGTCGACTCGCCCCCGGATAGCTTGGCGAAATCGTCCCATGGTCCGGCTCGGCGGACTAGCCCCACCCCCCTCCGGAAGTATGACTAATTGGGCGGAAGACCGGCCCAGGGCAACCATCCTCCCCGACCGGGGGATGGTTCATCCGGATAGCTCGCCCGAGACAGGCTCCGGCCGCTTCGGTGCGGCCCCGTTGGGTCCGCCGCCGCCGGCGGGTGCGGGTGCGGCGGGTGCGGGTGCGGCGGGTGCGGCGCCCAGCAGGCCGCCCAGGCCGCTGAGCGCGCCGGTCAGTTCGCTCGGCACGATCCACAGCTTGCTCGCCTGCCCCTGGGCGATCTGCGGCAGCGTCTGCAGGTACTGGTAGGCCAGCAGCTTCTGGTCGGCGTCGCCCTCGTGGATCGCCCGGAAGACGGTTCCGATGGCCTTCGCCTCGCCCTCGGCGGTGAGGATCTGCGCCTCGCGCTCGCCTTCGGCCCGCAGGATCGCCGCCTGCTTCTCCCCCTCGGCCCGCAGGATCTCGCTCTGCTTGACGCCCTCGGCGGTCAGGATTGCCGCGCGGCGGTCCCGCTCGGCCCGCATCTGCTTCTCCATCGAGTCCTGGATGGAGCGTGGCGGGTCGATGGCCTTCAGTTCCACCCGGTTGACCCGGATGCCCCACTTGCCGGTGGCCTCGTCGAGCACCCCGCGCAGCTGCCCGTTGATCTGGTCGCGGGAGGTGAGGGTGGCCTCCAGGTTCAGCCCGCCGATGACGTTGCGCAGCGTGGTGACGGTGAGCTGCTCGATGGCGCGGATGACGTTGGCGATCTCGTAGGTGGCCGCCCGTGGATCGGTGACCTGGAAGTAGATCACCGTGTCGATCCCGACCACGAGGTTGTCCTCGGTGATCACCGGCTGCGGCGGGAAGCTGACCACCTGCTCGCGCAGGTCGATGCGGTCGCGCACCCGGTCGACGAACGGGACCACGATCGCCAGCCCCGGAGTGAGGGTGCGGTGGTACCGACCGAGGCGTTCCACCACCATCGCCCGCGCCTGCGGGACGATGCGCACCGCCCGCACCAGAAAGATCAGAACTACCGCCGCGACCACCACGGCGACGATGACACCTGCCATGACGTACCCCTTCCCTGTCGGACCCGCGGGCCTTGCCGTGACCCCACCGGCCCCGGGGACCCCGGGGGCGCGAAGTCAGATCTCGAATCGGTGCACGATGGCGGTCGCTCCGTCGATGCGCAGGACGCGCCCCTCGCTGCCGACCTCCAGCGCGGTCGTGGTCGGGTATGACCGGGCCGACCAGATCTCTCCCTTGATCTTCACCCGGCCGCCCTCCCCGTCCACCCGCTCCAGCACCAGCACCCGCTCCCCCACCAGCGCGTCCGCGCCGGTGCGCAGTTCGGGGGTTCGCTGCAGGTGCCGGCGGGCCACCGGACGAAGCCCGAGGCCGAGGCCGCCGGCCGCCACGACGAACCCGACGATCTGCCAGGCTGCGTCGACGCCCAGTAGCGCGACGGCCGCGCCCACCAACGCCGCCAGTGAGAACATCACCAGCGTCAGGTCCAGCGTGAGCAGCTCGCCGGCGAGCAAGGCGCCGGCGACGACGACCCAGATCGCCCAGTCGGCCATGACTCCATGCTAGGCCCGGCCGTCAGCAACCGATCAATGAAACCTCAATGATCGTCGAGGCTCTGACCTCACATTTCGCGCGCCCCCGGATCAGAGCATCCGTCCTGGCCGTAGGCTTCGTTCGTATGTCGCAGGTATGGCCGGGCAGCCCTTATCCCCTGGGCGCCACATATGACGGGTCGGGGACGAATTTCGCGCTCTTCTCGGAGATCGCCGACCGGGTCCAGCTCTGCCTGTTCGACGAAGCGGGTCAGGAGGACCGGGTCGACCTGAAGGAGGTCGACGCCTTCGTCTGGCACGCCTACCTGCCCACCGTCGGACCGGGGCAGCGCTACGGCTACCGGGTCCACGGCCCCTACGACCCCGCCCACGGCGCCCGGTGCAACCCGCACAAGCTGCTGCTCGACCCGTACGCGAAGGCCGTTGACGGCGAGATCGCCTGGGATCAGGCGGTGTTCCCGTACACCTTCGGCGACCCGGATGGCGTCAACGACGCCGACTCCGGCCCGCACATGATGAAGTCGGTCGTGATCAGCCCGTTCTTCGACTGGAACGGCGACCGTCCGCCGCGCACGCCGTACAACGAGTCGGTGTTCTACGAGGCGCATGTCCGCGGGCTCACCAAGAACCATCCCGGGCTGCCCGAGGAGTACCGCGGCACCTACGCCGGCATCGCCCACCCCTTGATGATCGACCATTACCGCAAGCTCGGCGTCACCGCGATCGAACTGCTGCCCGTGCACCAGTTCGTCCACGACGAGCACCTGGTCAGCAAGAACCTGCGCAACTACTGGGGCTACAACTCGATCGCCTTCCTCGCCCCGCACAACGGCTACTCCGCCTCCGGCGGGCACGGCCGGCAGGTGCAGGAGTTCAAGGGCATGGTCAAGAACCTGCACGAGGCCGGGATCGAGGTGATCCTCGACGTCGTCTACAACCACACCGCCGAGGGCAACCACATGGGGCCGATGCTGTGCTTCCGCGGCATCGACAACGCCGCCTACTACCGGCTCGTGGACGACGATCCTCACTACTACATGGACTACACGGGCACCGGCAACAGCCTGCGGGTGCGCCACCCCCACGTCCTGCAGCTGATCATGGACTCGCTGCGGTACTGGGTGACGGACATGCACGTCGACGGCTTCCGCTTCGACCTGGCCGCGACGCTGGCACGGGAGTTCTACGACGTCGACCGGCTGTCGTCGTTCTTCGACCTGGTCCAACAGGACCCGGTCGTCTCCCAGGTCAAGCTGATCGCCGAGCCGTGGGATCTCGGCGAGGGCGGCTACCAGGTCGGGAACTTCCCCCCGCTGTGGACGGAGTGGAACGGCAAGTACCGTGACACCGTTCGTGACTTCTGGCGCGGCCAGGACCACGGCATCGCCGAGTTCGCCTCCCGGCTGACCGGGTCGAGCGACCTGTACGAGAACAGCGGGCGGCGCCCCTGGGCGTCGATCAACTTCATCACCGCCCACGACGGCTTCACGCTGCGCGACCTCGTCTCGTACAACGACAAGCACAACGAGGCCAACGGGGAGGACAACCGGGACGGATCGGACGACAACCGCTCCTGGAACTGTGGAGTCGAGGGGCCGACCGACGACCCGGACGTACTGTCCCTGCGGACCGCGCAAACCCGTAACCTGCTCACGACGCTACTGCTGTCCCAGGGGGTGCCGATGCTGGTCGCCGGAGACGAGATGGGGCGCACCCAACACGGCAACAACAACGCCTACTGCCAGGACAACCCGCTCTCCTGGCTGGACTGGGCGGACGCCGAGCGCAACGCCGACCTGGTGGAGTTCGTCGGCCTGCTGTCCAAGCTGCGCAAGGACCATCCGATCTTCCGGCGCCGCCGGTTCTTCCAGGGGATCTCCCTGCGCGGGCAGGGCGCCACGGCCCGCGGCGCCGCGACCGACGACCCGGCCGTGACGGACGACCCGGCCAAGAAGGACATCGTCTGGCTGCGGCCGGACGGCACCGAGATGTCCGACACCGACTGGGAGTCCGGCACCGCCCGCTCCCTGGGCGTCTACCTCAACGGCGACGGCATCCCCGACCCGGACGCGCTCGGCCAGTCGATTTCCGACGACTCCTTCCTGCTGTACTTCAACGCGCACTACGAGCCCGTCGCCTTCCGGGTGCCGGCGCCGAGCTTCGGCGCGACCTGGGAGACGGTCGTCGACACCCGCAAGTCCACCGCGGAGATCGACGCCACCCTGGAGGCCATCCCCCTGGCCCACTCGGCCCTGGACCCTGCCGACGTGGGCAAGGTGGTCAAGACCGGCGACCCGATCGAGATCGACGCCCGTTCGACGGTCGTGCTGCGCCGTGTCGACTGAGCCCACCCCCCCACCGGGCGGGCCCAGAGCCGAGCGGGTGGTGCCGACCTCGACCTACCGGCTCCAGCTCAACCTCGACTTCTCCTTCACCGACGCGGCCGTGATCGTCCCCTACCTGGCCACGCTCGGCGTGTCCCACCTGTACCTGTCGCCGGTGCTGGAGGCCGCCCCCGGCTCGACGCACGGCTACGACCTCGTCGAGCACGGCCAGATCAACCCCGAGCTCGGCGGGACGGGCGGCCTGCGCCGGCTGACCGCCGCCTGCCGCAAGGCCGGCCTCGGGATCGTCGTCGACGTCGTCCCGAACCACATGTCCGTCACCCCGGAGACAGCGAACTCGGCCTGGTGGTCGGTGCTGCGCGAGGGGCCCGACTCCCCCTACGCCTCCTGGTTCGACATCGACTGGGCCGCGCCCGACAACCCGGGCCGGGTGCTGGTCCCGATCCTCGGCGCGGGCCTCGCGGACTGCCTGGCCGCCGGGGAGATCTCCGTCGAGCAGGACACCGAGGGCGCGTGGGTCGTCGTCTACTACGACCACGTGCTGCCGACCGCGCCCGGCACCGCCGACCCCGACGACGTCGCCGCCACCCTGGACGCCCAGTACTACCGGCTGTGCTGGTGGCGGGTCGCCGCGAGCGAGCTGAACTACCGCCGTTTCTTCGACATCACGACCCTCGCCGGGCTGCGCCAGGAGGAACCCGACGTCTTCGCCGCGACCCACCGGCTGCTCATCGAACAGGTCCGGGCGGGCACGTTCGAAGGATTGCGCATCGACCATCCGGACGGCCTGGCCGACCCCGAGGGCTACCTGCGACGGCTCGCCGACGCCTCCGGCGGGGTGTGGACCGTCGTCGAGAAGATCCTGGAGCAGGACGAGGCCCTGCCCGACACCTGGGCCTGCGACGGCACCACCGGCTACGAGGGGATCGCCCGGCTGACCCGGCTGTTCCTCGACCCCGTCGCCGGACATCCACTCGCCGCGCTCTACCAGGAGATCACCCGCGCCGATCCCGACTACGAGGCCGAGGCGCGGGCCGCCAAGCTCGACGTGCTCGCGGGCGTGCTGCAGCCCGAGGTAGACCGGCTGACCGCGCTCGCCCTCGGGGAAGCCCGGGAGGCCCGCGCCGACCTCACCCGCACCGGGCTGCGGGAGGCGCTGTGCGAGGTGCTGGCCGCCTTCGACGTCTACCGGGCCTACATCCGCCCGGACGGCACGCCGAGCCTGGAGGCCCGCGGCCACGTGGTGCGGGCCTGCGAGCAGGCCCGGTCCTACCTGCCCGGCCGCGCCACCGAGGTCGACCTGATCGAGGACCTGGCCCTGGGCGGTCCGCCCGAGTTCGTCACGCGTTTCCAGCAGACGTGCGGCCCGGTGATGGCCAAGGGCATCGAGGACACGGCGTTCTACCGCTACTCCCGGCTCATCGCCCTCAACGAGGTCGGCGGCGACCCGTCGCGCTTCCCGGCGTTCACCACCGGGCATCCGCGCAGCGCCGTCACCGAGTTCCACGAGGCGAACCTGGCGGTGCAGCGGAGCTGGCCGCTGACGATGACCACCCTGTCCACGCACGACACGAAGCGCTCCGAGGACGTCCGGGCCCGCCTCGCCGTCCTCTCCGAGGATCCACGCGGCTGGGCGGAGGTGGCCGGCAGCCTGGTCCGCCTCGGCGAGCGTCACCGCGACACCGAGCAGGGCTGGCCGGACCGGCCCACCGCCTACTTCCTGCTGCAGACCCTCGTCGGCGCCTGGCCGCTGCCCACCGAGCGGGCGACCCAGTACATGCTCAAGGCCGTCCGCGAGGCGAAGGTCTACACCAGCTGGACCGACCAGGACCCCGCCTACGAGGCAGCGCTGACGAACTACATCGAGTCGGTGCTGGAGGACGAGGAGTTCCTCGCCATCCTCACCGGCTACGTCGGCACCCTCGTTGAGCTCGGCCGGCAGAACTCGCTGGCCCAGAAGCTGCTCCAGCTCACCGTCCCCGGCGTCCCGGACCTGTACCAGGGCCAGGAGCTGTGGGACCTGTCCCTGGTCGACCCGGACAACCGCCGCCCGGTCAACTACGGCGACCGGACGAAGCTGCTCGCCGAGCTCGGCGGCGAGCCCGGCGCGGACACCGGCACACCGCGGCGCCCACCGGTGCTCGACGACTCCGGCGCCGCGAAGCTGCTCGTCGTCACCCGGACGCTGCGGACCCGCCGCGAGCACCCCGAGTGGTTCGGCGACCGGGCCACCTACCGCCCCCTGTGGGCGTCGGGTTCGGCCGCGGAGAACGTGGTCGCCTTCGCCCGCTCCGAGTCGGTGGTCACCGTGGCGCCCCGGCTGGTCCTCGGCCTGCGCCGCGGCGGCGGCTGGCGCGACACCACCATCCCGCTGCCCGAGGGCCGCTGGACCGACGTCCTCACCGGCCGCCGCCACGACGGCGGCACCGCCTACGTCCTGCGCCTGCTGCGCGACTTCCCCGTCAGCCTCCTCGTCCGCTCCTGATCCGGCAGCGGCCGGGCGGCGCGAACGGGCCCCTTCCGCGAGACGACCTCCGCTGTCGTCGGTCATCTGCACGCCGACGGGGTCGGGGCGGGTGTCGCGGTGCGGATCACGGATCCCACCTGGTGCGTCCGCTGCCATGAGGCTGGTCACAGGGGGCCGTTTCACCCGGTGAAACCGGGTCCTGCGGGCACCTTCGGTGAGGGCCGTTGTCACGGACACGGCATGTCACCCGTCGGCGGAAGGTAGACAGGAGCTATGAGCACCTTCCGGCTGTGGGCCCCGGACGCCAAGACGGTCAGCCTGGTCGTGGCGAATTCCGCCGGCGACGCCACCCATGAGATGTCCGCCGGGCGGCGGGGCTGGTGGTGGGTGAACGTCCCCTCCGCGAAGCACGGCACGGACTACGCGTTCGTGCTTGACGGGGGCACCGAGGAGCTTCCCGATCCCCGCTCGGTCTGGCAGCCGGCGGGGGTGCACGGCCGGTCCCGGCTGGTCGACCACTCGACGTTCCACTGGTCGGACGCGAGCTGGCGCGGCATCGCGCTGGCCGGCAGCGTGCTCTACGAGCTGCACGTCGGGACGTTCACCCCCGAGGGCACCTTCGACGCCGCGATCGGCAAGCTCGACCATCTCGCCGAGCTCGGCATCGACGCCGTCGAGCTGCTGCCGGTCAACGCCTTCCCGGGCCACCACGGCTGGGGCTACGACGGGGTGGGCCTGTCCGCCGTGCACGAGCCGTACGGCGGGCCGGACGGGCTGAAGCGGTTCGTCGACGCGGCGCACGCCCACGGCATCGGCGTGATCATGGACGTGGTCTACAACCACCTCGGCCCGGACGGGAACTACCTGGGGCAGTTCGGGCCGTACTTCACCGACCGGTACATCACTCCGTGGGGGCCGGCGGTCAACCTCGACGCCCCCGGCTCCGACGAGGTCCGCGCATTCATCCTCGACAGCGCGTTGTCCTGGCTACGGGACTTCCACTGCGACGGGCTGCGCCTGGACGCCGTGCACGCCTTCCAGGACAGCCGGGCGATGCACCTGCTCGAGGAGATCGCCGAGTCGGTGCACCGGCTCGGGGCGCAGGTGCGCCGGCCGCTGTTCGTCGTCGCCGAGTCCGACCTCAACGATCCCAAGCTGGTCGTCGCCCCCGAGGCCGGCGGGTACGGCCTGGACGGCCAGTGGTGCGACGACGCCCACCACGCACTGTGGGCGACGCTGTCCGACGAGCGGCAGGGCTACTACATCGACTTCGGATCGATCGAGACACTCGCCCACGCGCTGACGAAGGGTTTCGTGCACGAGGGCGGCTACTCGACGTTCCGCGGCCGTTCCCACGGCCGGCCGATGCCGCCGACGACGCCGGCCTACCGGTTCGTCACGTTCCTGCAGAACCACGACCAGATCGGCAACCGGGCGGTGGGCGACCGGTCGTCGGCGCAGCTCAGTGATGGTCTGCTGCGCATCGGCGCGGCCCTGCTGCTCACCTCGGCGCTGACCCCGATGCTGTTCATGGGGGAGGAATGGGGGGCGCACACCCCCTGGCAGTACTTCACCGACCACACCGCGCCCGGTCTCGGCGACGCGGTGCGCGAGGGGCGGCGCGCCGAGTTCGCCGAGCACGGGTGGGGGCCCGACGACGTCCCCGACCCGCAGGACCCGGCGACGTTCGAGCGGTCGAAGCTGGACTGGTCCGAGCCGACCCGCCCGGGCCACGGCAGCCTGCTGGACTGGCACCGCCGGCTCATCGGGCTGCGCCGCAAGCTGCCGGCGCTGACGGACCCGGCGTGGTCGTCGGTGGAGTGCCCCTACGACGAGGAGGCCCGCTGGCTGGTGGTGCGCCGCGGGGACGTGGCGATCGTCGTCAACCTGTCGTCGCAGCGGCAGGCGGTGCCGCTTGACGGGGTGCCCTTCGACGCGCCGGCGGCCTCGGCGCCCGGCTTCACCTACATGCCGGGCCGCGTCGAGCTCGACGGCGAGTCCGTCGTCATCACCCGACTGCTGCCGCCGGCCGGCTGAGCGCCGCCGCCCGGCTGAGCGCCGCCGCCCGGCTGCATGGCGCCGCCCGACGTCGCCGGTCAGCGGCGGATACGGTCCCGGGACAGCAGGAAATACAGCCCGCCGAGCACCGCCAGTCCCACCAGCAACACCATGACGAGCAGCACGACGTAGGTTCCCATGCGTCCATCGTCGCAGGATCAGCCGACGATCGCGGCGGTCCGGTCCCCGATGTCCGTCCGGTGCCGCCGGGCCGCCGGGCCGGACTGCTGCGAGGCCGCCATCCCTGGGGAAAGCGCAAGGCTCCTACTTGACCTTCCCGGCCGAAGCTGGGCGCGGATCCGACCAGTTGTTGGAGGTTGATGACGGTTCCGGGCCCGACGGACCGCCATCAACCTCAGCAATTCAGGCAGGCACGCCGGACGCGGACATGCGGCCGGCGGGGCCGGCGAGGTTCAGGCGGCGGCGGTGAGGCGGGCGCCGTCGCGGGCGAGCGCCGCGAGACGCGACACCGCCCGCTGGTACTTCTTACGATGCGGCCCGGCGAGCAGCTCAGCGCCGAACAACTCCCCCAGCCCGACGCCCGAGGCGACGATCGGGATCGACCGGTCGTAGAGCCGGTCGGCGAACGCGACGAACCGCAGCGCCACGGCCTGGTCGGCGACCGGCGCCACGCCGTGCAACGCGACCAGCCCCACCCCGTCGACGAGCGCCCCGTAGCGCGACGGGTGCAGCCCCGCCAGATGCGTGCACAGCGCGGCGAACCCGTCCTCGCTCGCCCCCTCGAAAGCGGCGGCGAACGCCGCGACCTCGGCGTCCGGGCATGGCGGGGGTGGTGCCGGCAGTCCCCGGTGACGGTAGTCGCTGCCGTCGATGCGCAGGACGTCGAAGCGGGCGGCCAGGCCCTGGATCTCGCGCAGGAAGTCGGCGGCGGCGAATCGGCCGGCGCCGAGATCCTCCGGCTGGGTGTTGCTCGTCGCGGCCAACGCGACACCCGCGTCGGCGAGGCGGGTCAGCAGGGTCGACATGAGCACCGTGTCGCCCGGATCGTCGAGCTCGAACTCGTCGATGGCAACCAGCCGCAGCCCGCCGAGGGCCTGCACGGTCGTGGCGAAGCCGAGCGCCCCCACCAGGGAGGTGAGCTCGACGAAGGTGCCGTACGCCTTCGGGCCCGCAACCGAGTGCCACAGCGAGGCGAGCAGGTGGGTCTTGCCGACGCCGAACCCGCCGGCGATCACGATCTTCGCCGAGATCGTC
>NZ_JAMPTM010000143.1 GCF_025403375.1 Frankia gtarii | reverse complement strand
CCCCCCGTACCTCCCGTACCCACCGGATCTGAGCAGGAAGGAGGAGACACAACCATGCCACGCAGTCTGAAGAAGGGCCCGTTCGTCGACGACCACCTGCTCAAGAAGGTGGACGTGCAGAACTCGAAGGGCACCAAGCACGTCATCAAGACCTGGTCGCGGCGCTCCACAGTGATCCCCGACATGCTGGGGCACACGATCGCCGTGCACGATGGCCGCAAGCACGTCCCGGTCTTCATCACCGAGGGCATGGTCGGGCACAAGCTCGGCGAGTTCGCCCCGACCAGGACGTTCCGCGGCCACGTCAAGGAGGACCGGAGGTCGCGTCGTGGCTGACGATCTTGTCGAGGGCCTGACCCGAGCCGGCCTGCCGGGCGCCAAGGCGTCGGCCCGCTACGTGCGGGTCTCGCCGATGAAGGCCCGCCGGGTCGTCGACCTGGTGCGCGGCCGCTCGGTCAGCGAGGCGCTGGACATCCTCCGGTTCGCCGCGCAGGCGGCGAGCGAGGACGTGTACAAGGTCGTCGCCAGCGCGGCGGCGAACGCCGAGAACAACCACCGCCTCGACCCTGACACCCTGTGGGTCGGCGAGGTCTACGTGGACGAGGGGCCGACGCTCAAGCGCATCCGACCCCGCGCTCAGGGCCGGGCCTACCGAATCCGCAAGCGCACCAGCCACATCACCGTCGTGGTGGAGAGCCGGGAGCCGGTCTCCACGACCGGCCGGGGCGCGAAGACGACAAGGAGGGCCCGGTAGTGGGGCAGAAGGTCAACCCGCACGGGTTCCGGCTTGGCATCACTTCGGAATTCACGTCCCGCTGGTACGCCGACAAGCAGTACAAGGCGTACGTCGGCGAGGACGTGAAGATCCGCAAGATGATGTCGCGGGGCATGGAGCGGGCCGGTATCAGCCGGGTCGACATCGAGCGGACCCAGGGACGGCTGCGGGTGGACATCCACACCGCCCGCCCGGGCATCGTCATCGGTCGCCGTGGCGCCGAGGCGGACCGCATCCGCGGCGACCTGGAGAAGCTCACCGGCAAGCAGGTGCAGCTGAACATCCTCGAGGTCAAGAACCCCGAGGTCGACGCGCAGCTCGTCGCCCAGGGCGTGGCTGAGCAGCTCTCCAGCCGGGTCAGCTTCCGCCGCGCCATGCGCAAGGCGATGCAGACCGCGATGAAGGGCGGCGCGAAGGGCATCCGGGTGCAGTGCTCGGGTCGCCTGGGCGGCGCCGAGATGAGCCGTTCGGAGTTCTACCGCGAGGGTCGAGTTCCGCTGCACACGCTGCGCGCGGATATCGACTACGGCTTCTACGAGGCTCGGACGAACTTCGGCCGCATCGGCGTGAAGGTCTGGATCTACAAGGGCGACATCGTCCAGAGCCGGGCCGAGCGCGAGGCGCAGGAGGCCCTGCAGCGGCAGACCCGTCGGGACCGCCCGCGCCGCGGGCCGCGTTCCGGCTCGTCCGGCACCACCCAGGGCGGTACGGACGCCGGTCGCGCCGCGGCGCGCAGCGAGCGCCGGGGTCGTGGCGGGAACGCGCCGGCACCCGAGGCCGCGCCGGCACCCGAGACCGGGCCGGCAACCGAGGCCGCGTCTGAGACGACCGCGCCTGAGAGCACCGCACCCGAGAACACCGCGCCCGAGGCCGCGCCGTCGGAGGCCCCGGCGGCCAAGCCGACCGCGCCCGCCACCGCCGCGACCGAGTCGGCCGCCACGCCGGCCGCCGCCGCGACGACGGGCACTCCGGAGAAGGCGGAGGAATAGATCATGCTGATTCCCCGGAAGGTCGCGCACCGCAAGCAGCACCACCCCAGGCGGACCGGTGCGGCCAAGGGCGGAACCCGAGTCACGTTCGGTGAGTACGGGATCCAGGCCCTGGAGTCGGCGTACGTGACGAACCGGCAGATCGAGTCGGCGCGTATCGCGATGACCCGCCACATTCGTCGTGGTGGCAAGGTCTGGATCAACATCTATCCGGACCGACCGCTGACCAAGAAGCCCGCCGAGACCCGGATGGGTTCCGGTAAGGGCTCGCCCGAGTGGTGGGTCGCGAACGTCAAGCCGGGCCGGGTGTTGTTCGAGCTGTCCGGAGTCGCGGAGCCCGTGGCCAAGGAGGCGATGCGGCGCGCGATCCACAAGCTGCCGATGAAGTGCCGTTTCGTGGTTCGTGAAGGTGGTGCGTGATGGCTGTCGCTACCGCGGACGAGCTGCGGAGCCTGTCTGGCGACGAGCTCGTCGACAAGCTCCGCGAGGGCAAGGAGGAGCTGTTCAACCTCCGGTTCCAGGCGGCGACCGGGCAGCTGTCCAACAACCGGCGGCTGCGGGCCGTGCGGCGTGACATCGCCCGGATCTACACGGTGATGCGCGAACGGGAGCTGGGTATCACCGGTGATCCGGCGCTGGTCGCCGGCGCGGCGGACGATGACGCGACGCAGTCGGAACGGGCGTGAGGGCAGTGGCAGACGAGACGGCCTCCCAGGAGGCTTCACAGAACACCGGCGCGGCGGACACCGACCGCGGCTTCCGCAAGGTCCGAGAGGGCCTCGTGGTCAGCGACAAGATGACCAAGACCGTCGTGGTCGCGGTCGAGGACCGTGTGCAGCACCCGCTGTACGGCAAGACGATCCGCCGGACGAAGAAGGTCAAGGCGCACGACGAGCACGGCACCACCGGTGTCGGTGACCGCGTGCTGCTGATGGAGACCCGGCCGCTGTCGGCCACCAAGCGGTGGCGAGTCGTCCAGGTTCTGGAGAAGGCCAAATAATTTCGGGGCGAGGCAGCCCTCGGGGGCGAGCCAGCCCTGGCGCCCGGGTGACCGGGTCCGATGCAGTACCGGTTGATCAGTAGTACCGGGTGATCAGGAGCGGAAAGTGATTCAGCAGGAGTCGCGACTTCGGGTCGCCGACAACACCGGAGCGCGGGAAATTCTCTGCATCCGGGTGCTTGGCGGCTCTGGGCGTCGTTACGCGGGGATCGGCGACATCATCGTCGGCACGGTCAAGGACGCCCTGCCCGGCGCCGGCGTGAAGCGCGGCGACGTGGTCAAGGCGGTCGTGGTGCGCACCACCAAGGAGCGTCGGCGACCGGACGGCTCCTACATCCGTTTCGACGAGAACGCGGCGGTGCTCATCCGGGACGGTGGCGAACCCCGGGGCACTCGCATCTTCGGGCCGGTCGGCCGGGAGCTGCGTGACAAGAAGTTCATGAAGATCATCTCGCTGGCGCCGGAGGTGCTGTGACCGTGGCCACTTTGAAGATCAAGAAGGGTGACACGGTCCAGATCATCACTGGCAAGGACCGTGGTCTCAAGGGGAAGGTCATCCGGGCCTACCCCGAGCTGAACAAGGTCCTCGTCGAGGGCGCGAACCGGATCACGCGGCACACCCGCGCCGAGCAGAGCGCGCGTGGCTCGCAGTCCGGTGGGATCGTCACCCAGGAGGCGCCGATCCACGTGAGTAACGTGATGATCGTCGACCCGTCGGACGGACGGCCCACCAGGATCGGGTACCGCATCAACGAGGACGGCACCAAGGTCCGCATCTCCCGGCGCACCGGCGCCGAGCTGTAGGCCGAGCGAGCAGTCGAGCAGTTGGGAATCGAGATCAAATGACTGTGACCACCGAAGACCGGACCACCGGTGCTCGCCCGGTCCCACGGCTCAAGCAGCGGTACCGCGACGAGATTGCCCCGGGGCTGCGGGAGGAGTTCTCCTACAGCAACGTCATGCAGATCCCCGGTGTCGTGAAGGTCGTCGTCAACATGGGCGTCGGAGAAGCCGCCCGGGACGCGAAGCTCATCGACGGCGCCGTGCGCGACCTGGCCGCGATCACTGGCCAGAAGCCGGCCGTGCGGCGGGCGAAGAAGTCCATCGCCCAGTTCAAGCTGCGTGAGGGGATGCCGATCGGCGCGAAGGTGACTCTGCGCGGCGACCGGATGTGGGAGTTCCTCGACCGCCTGGTCTCCATCGCGCTGCCGCGCATCCGCGACTTCCGCGGGCTGTCCCCGAAGCAGTTCGACGGTTCGGGCAACTACACCTTCGGCGTTATTGAGCAGTCGATCTTCCATGAGATCGACATCGACCGGATCGACCGGGTTCGGGGCATGGACATCACGGTCGTCACCACCGCGACCACCGACGACGAGGGCCGGGCGCTCCTGCGGGCGCTGGGCTTCCCCTTCCGGGAGAACTAGACAGATGGCCAAGAAGGCACTGATCGAGAAGTCGAACCGCAAGCCGAAGTACGCGGTGCGCGGTTACACCCGCTGCCAGCGCTGCGGCCGGTCCCGCTCGGTGTACCGGGTGTTCGGACTCTGCCGGATCTGCCTGCGGCAGATGGCGCACCGCGGCGAGCTGCCCGGCATCACCAAGAGCTCCTGGTAGACCGCACCACCCCCGCACCTCCCCCCGATCGCGGCAGGCCTGGACCATGGCCGCCTGGGCCTCTGCCCCGGCGCCGACGGGAACCGCCGTGAGAAAGGCGTCAAGTCAATGACGATGACCGACCCGATTGCGGACATGCTCACGCGTGTCCGCAACGCCAGCCGGGCTTACCACGACCAAGTGGTGATGCCTCACAGCAAGATCAAGACCCATGTTGCGGAGATCCTCCAGCAGGAGGGCTACATCTCCAGCTGGCACGTCGAGGACGCGACCTCGGCTGGCGGCGTCGGCCACTCTCTGGTCATCGATCTGAAGTACGGCCCGAACCGCGAGCGTTCGATTGCCGGAATCAAGCGCATCAGCAAGCCGGGCCTGCGGGTCTACGCCAAGGCGACGAACCTCCCCAAGGTGCTTGGGGGACTGGGTGTCGCGATCATCTCCACCTCGTCGGGGCTGCTGACCGACAAGCAGGCGGGCAAGCGGGGCGTGGGCGGGGAAGTCCTCGCCTACGTCTGGTAAGGAAGCCGAGCGATGTCACGGATCGGGCGCCTGCCCATTCCCGTCCCCAGCGGTGTCGACATCACCGTCGAGGGGACGACCGTTACTGTCAAGGGGCCCAAGGGCACCCTGAGCCACGTCGTGGTCGAGCCGATCGGGGTCAACCGGGAGGAGGGTCAGCTCGTTGTGACCCGCCCGGACGACGAACGTCGGTCCCGCTCGCTGCACGGCCTGACCCGCAGCCTGGTCTCCAACATGGTCACCGGCGTCACCGCCGGGTACTCCAAGACCCTGGAGATCGTCGGCGTCGGTTACCGCGTTCAGGCCAAGGGCTCCGACCTGGAGTTTGCGCTCGGCTACAGCCACCCCGTCCCGGTCAAGGCCCCCGAGGGCATCCGCTTCGAGGTGCAGACCCCGACCCGCTTCGTGGTCCATGGGATCGACAAGCAGCTGGTCGGCGAGGTCTCCGCGAAGATCCGCGGATTGCGTAAGCCTGACCCGTACAAGGGCAAGGGCGTTCGCTACCAGGGCGAGGTCGTCCGCCGCAAGGTCGGGAAGACCGGGAAGTAGGAGATAGATCATGGCAGTGAGCCTTGGCGCCAGCGCGCGCCGGCGGACCGCGAAGCTCCGCCGGCATGTCCGCGTGCGCAAGAAGGTGGCGGGCACCCAGTCCCGTCCCCGGCTCGTCGTCACCCGGTCCTCGCGGCACATCTACGCCCAGGTCATCGACGACGTCGCGGGCCACACGCTCGTCTCGGCGTCCACCCTGGACGTCACCCTGCGCGGTGGCGACGGCGACAAGTCGGACCAGGCCCGCAAGGTCGGCGAACTGGTCGCCCAGCGGGCGAAGGCAGCCGGGATCGCCGCGGTCGTGTTCGACCGCGGCGGCCGGACCTACGCCGGCCGGATCGCCGCGCTCGCGGATGCGGCGCGCCAGAGCGGGTTGGACTTCTGATGACCGCTCAGCCCCAAGCCATCCAGTACAGCCTGATCAGGGAGATGTTGTAGATGCCAGGCCAGCAGCGCCGCGGCGGCGGATCCGGCGGCTCGGACCGTCGGGAACGCCGGGACCGGTCGGGCGGCGGCCCGGCTCAGGAAAAGAACGCCTATGTCGAGCGGGTCGTCGCGATCAACCGCGTCGCGAAGGTCGTCAAGGGTGGTCGTCGCTTCAGCTTCACGGCTCTCGTCGTGGTCGGTGACGCCGACGGCACCGTCGGCGTCGGCTACGGCAAGGCCAAGGAAGTCCCCGCCGCCATCGCCAAGGGCGTCGAGGAGGCCAAGAAGCACTTCTTCAAGGTGCCCCGGATCGGCTCGACGATCCCGCACCCGGTGCAGGGCGAGCGGGCGGCGGGCGTCGTCCTGCTCAAGCCGGCCTCACCCGGTACCGGTGTGATCGCCGGCGGCCCGGTGCGCGCCGTGCTGGAGTGCGCCGGGGTGCACGACGTACTGTCGAAGTCGCTCGGCTCGTCGAACCCGATCAACATCGTGCACGCAACCGTGGCCGCCCTTCGCGGCCTCATGCGGCCCGAGGAGATCGCGGCCCGGCGTGGCCTGCCGCTCGAGGACGTCGCCCCACCGGCCATGCTGCGCGCCCGCGCGGCCGGGGCCGGTGTGTGATGGCCAAGCTGCGCATCACGCAGATCCGTTCCGGGATCGGCGGCACCCACAACCAGCGGGCCACGCTGCGGACCCTCGGCCTGCGGAAGATCAACGCCACGACCGTCCGTGAGGACCGTCCCGAGGTTCTCGGGATGATCAGGACTGTGACCCATCTTGTCCGGGTCGAGGAGGTGGACTCCTAGCCATGGCCGAACTGACCAAGACCGAGGACACGACCGACAAGGGCCAGACCGGCTCGGCGCAGACCGAGCGTGGCCGTGGCCTGAAGGTGCATCACCTGCGCCCGGCGCCCGGTGCCCACCGCAGCCGGATCCGCGTCGGTCGCGGCGAGGGCTCCAAGGGGAAGACGGCCGGCCGGGGGACCAAGGGCTCCAAGGCCCGCAAGCAGGTGCCCGCCCGTTTCGAGGGTGGCCAGATGCCCCTGCACATGCGGCTGCCCAAGCTCAAGGGCTTCAGTAACCCGGCCCGGGTGGAGTACCAGGTGGTGAACGTGTCCGCGCTGGTCGAGCTGTTCCCCGAGGGCGGCGAAGTCACCAAGGCCGACCTCGTGGCCAAGGGGGCCGTGCGCGCCAAGTTGCCGGTGAAGGTGCTGGGCAACGGTGACATCGACATCGCGCTGCACGTCAGCGCCGACGCATTCTCGGCATCCGCGCGGGAGAAGATCGCGGCTGCCGGCGGGAGCGTCACGCAGAGTTGAGACCCCGGGCGAGGGGCGGCCCCAGGGCCGCCCCTCGCCCTGCTTGTCCGGGCACCCCGCGCGGCAGCCGGCGCGCACTGGCACCAGCTGGTTCTTCCCGGCCACCGCTGCTTACTGGGCGTGATGTCCGGACGAGTGGACCGGGTGTCCTGTTACAGTCGCCTAACCAACGTCGGCCGCCGGCCGCCGTAGGCGCTCCGCACAGGGCAGGATGTCCACTCCCCGTCGGTCCGCAATCCCAGCAGGAGGAGCCGTGCTCACCGCCTTCACGCGGGCATTCCGCACTCCTGACCTGCGCAAGAAGCTGCTGTTCACCGTCGGGATCGTGGTGCTGTTCCGGTTCGGCAGCGTCATGCCCTCGCCCGGGGTCTCGACCCGCGCGGTCAACACCTGCCTCAACAGCGCGAGTGCCGACAGCAGCAACGTCTACTCGTTGATCAACCTGTTCAGCGGTGGCGCCCTGCTCCAGCTGTCCATCTTCGCGCTCGGCATCATGCCCTACATCACCTCGAGCATCATCATCCAGCTGCTCGTCGTGGTGATCCCGCGGCTCGAGCAGCTGAAGAAGGAAGGCAGCTCGGGCGAGCAGAAGCTCACCCAGTACACCCGCTACCTGACGATCGCGCTCGGCGTCCTGCAGGCGACCGGCATCGTGGCTCTGGCCCGCAGTGGACGGCTCTTCCCGAGCTGCTCGGCCGCCATCATTCCGGACACGAGCCTGTTCCGGGTCGCGACCATCGTCATCACGATGACCGCCGGCACCTCGGTCATCATGTGGATGGGTGAGCTGATCACGGCCCGCGGCGTCGGCAACGGCATGTCCTTGCTGATCTTCACTTCGATCGCGGCGCGGCTTCCCTCCGAGGGCACCCGGATCCTTCAGGTCGCCGGCGGCGTGGTGTTCAGTCTGGTGATTCTGCTGGGACTCGCGATCATGGTCTTCGTGGTGTTCGTCGAGCAGTCCCAGCGGCGGATCCCGGTCCAGTACGCGAAGCGACTGATCGGTCGGCGGATGTACGGGGGCACCTCCACCTACCTGCCCATCAAGGTCAACCAGGCCGGGATCATCCCCGTCATCTTCGCATCCTCCCTGCTCCAGCTCCCGCAGCTCGCCGGGCAGGTCTGGAGCAACCAGGGCTTTCAGGACTTCGAGCAGAGGTATCTCTCACGTGGAGACCATCCGCTCTACCTGGTGACGTACTTCGCACTCATCATCGCCTTCACCTACTTCTATGTTGCGATCACCTTCAACCCAACGGAGGTCGCGGACAACATGAAGAAGTATGGTGGGTTCATCCCCGGGATCAGACCGGGTAACCCGACGGCGGAGTACCTCAAACACGTACTTGACCGGATCACGCTCCCCGGCTCGCTGTTCCTCGGAGTGATCACGGTCCTTCCGTTGGCACTGTTGAACCTGACCAAGGACCAGCCGTTCCCCTTCGCGGGAACCTCGGTTCTGATCATGGTGGGGGTGGGGCTGGAAACCGTGAAGCAGATCGAAAGCCAGCTCATGCTCCGCAATTACGAAGGTTTCCTCCGGTAGTGCGCCTCGTACTGGTGGGACCGCCCGGTGCCGGAAAGGGTACGCAGGCCGCGTTCATTGCCCAGGCGCGGTCCATCCCCAAGATCTCGACTGGGGACATCTTCCGAGCGAACGTGCGACAGGGAACCGAACTGGGCGTCAAGGCCAAGACCTTCATGGATGCCGGTGATCTCGTGCCGGACGAGGTCACCATCGGAATGGTGCGCAACCGGCTCGCCGAGGACGACGCGGTCAAGGGGTTCCTGCTCGACGGGTTCCCCCGCAACGTCCCCCAGGCCGAGGTGCTCGGGCAGATGCTCGACGGGATGGGGACCCGTCTGGATGTGGTCCTGGAGCTCGTCGTCGACGACGACGAGGTGGTGCGGCGGCTCTCCGGTCGGCGGACCTGTCGAAACTGTGGCCACATCTGGCATCTCGACTTCGACCCGCCGTCGGTCGAGGGTCTGTGCGATCGTTGCGGCGGCGACCTGTTCCAGCGCGACGACGACCAGGCCGGGACCGTGCGCCACCGGCTCGAGGTGTACGCGGACCAGACGTCGCCGCTGGTGGCGTACTACGCGGAGAAGGGCATTCTGATCGGCATCGACGCCACCGGCCCGGTGGACAACGTCACCGATCGGGCGCTCGACGCGCTGCGTCACTACGGGGACTGAGGCGCCCGCCGCCCAGCGTCGGCCCACACGCGCGGTGAACGGGTGCCTCGCGGTGGGTAGGAACCGTCCAGGCGGACGCCGGCGGTCGGACGATCGTCCGCCCTGCCGGTGTCGGCAGGGCGGTTAGCATCGGGAATCGGACCAGTACACGGACACAGACCGAGGCGAGAGCGTGGCGCGACGAGAGCACGTCCAGATCAAGACCGCGGCGGAGATCGCCAAGATGCGGGTGGCCGGCCTGCTCGTGGCCAAGACGTTGGCCCGGCTGCGCGAGGCGGTCGTCCCCGGCGTCACGACTGCGGATCTCGACGCACTCGCGGAGAGGACGATCCGAGCCGACGGTGGGATCCCTTCCTTCAAGGGCTACGCCCAGCCGCCTTACCCGGCGTCGATCTGCAGCTCCGTCAACGACGAGGTCGTCCACGCGATCCCGACGCGCAAGCGGGTGCTGCGCGAAGGCGACATCATCTCGATCGACTGTGGAGCGATCGTCGACGGATGGCACGGGGATGCGGCGATCACCGTTCCGGTCGGCGAGGTGGCCCCCGAGACCCTCGACCTGATCGCGACCTGTGAGGCCTCGCTGTGGGCGGGCCTCGCGGCCGCCCAGCTCGGTGGCAAGCTCACCGACATCAGCGCCGCCGTCGAGCGCCACATCCGCCCGCGCGGCTACGGCATCGTCGACCACTACGGTGGCCACGGCATCGGCACCGAGATGCACCAGCCCCCGCACGTGCTCAACTATGGCCGCCCCGGCCGCGGCATCCGGCTGGTCGAGGGGCTGGCGCTGGCGATCGAGCCTATGATCACCACCGGTGCGCCGGACACGACCGTGCTCGCCGACGACTGGACCGTCGTGACCCAGGACGGCAGCCTGGCCGCGCACACCGAACACTCGGTGGCAATCACCGCGCGGGGCCCCTGGGTGCTGACCGAGCCCGACGGCGGAGTGGCCCGGCTCGCCGCACTCGGCGTCGCCTGCGGACAGCCCGCGGACGCCCCGTCCGGCATCGGCTGAGCCTGTGTTGGCCCTTGACGGATGGGCCACGTACACTCTTCATTTGGCGGTCTCCTCACGCCGGTGTGCTCCACCGCGTCGATAGCAGTCCTGAAACGTGGCAGTTGCGGTCGGTGGCAGTGTGGTTGGCAGTCCGTGGTCCCTGCTGGGACCTGGGCTTCTGATCTGGGTCTTTCCGGACGGTTGTCCGGTCAGCTCGACCGGTCGCGGCCGAACCGCCGATTCAGTCGTCGACGTCAGGACAGCGGAGGACATGCCGAAGAAGGACGGGGCCATCGAGATCGAGGGCCGTGTGGTGGAGCCGCTCCCGAACGCAATGTTTCGGGTCGAGCTTCAGAACGGTCATCGCGTTCTCGCCCACATCAGCGGCAAGATGCGTCAGCACTACATCCGGATCCTGCCGGAGGACCGCGTCGTGGTCGAGCTCTCGCCCTACGACCTGTCTCGCGGCCGCATCGTCTACCGCTACAAGTAGTCGATCTCCTCCACCTCGCCCGTACCACTACTCATCGCCACGCGCGGCCCGCGGCTGCGCAGGAGGTCCGCAACAGCCGTGAAGGTCAAGCCCAGCGTCAAGAAGATCTGTGACAAGTGCAAGGTGATCCGCCGCCACGGGCGTGTCATGGTCATCTGCGACAACCTGCGTCACAAGCAGCGTCAGGGCTAAGGCCACTGGCGGGTGGGCCTCTCCCCGCCGCCAGGGTGCGCGTACGCGCCCCGGCGGCTCGGGTGGGGACACCACACCCAAGCGATGCCAGGCGTCCCGCACGGGACGTCTCACCCCCGGTCGGAGGCCGGGGCCTGGCCGGCACTGCGCCGGTTGGGGCGGCATCGCCCGAGACCTCCGGTTGCAGGAAGGAAACATCCGTACATGGCACGCCTCTCCGGCGTCGACCTCCCCCGCGAGAAGCGGGTTGAGATCGCCCTGACCTACATCTTCGGGATCGGTCGCACCCGTTCCCGGGAGACCCTCGCGGCCACCGGCGTCAACCCGGACACCCGTGTCCGGGACCTGAGCGAGGACGAGATCGTCCGGCTGCGTGAGTGGATCGACGCGAACTACCGGGTGGAGGGTGACCTCAACCGGGAGATCAAGCAGGACATCCGCCGCAAGATGGAGATCGGCTGCTACCAGGGTCTGCGGCACCGGCGGAACCTGCCGGTCCACGGTCAGCGGACGCACACCAACGCCCGCACCCGCAAGGGCCCGCGCCGTGCCATCGCCGGTAAGAAGAAGGCCGGCAAGAAGTAGTCAGGGCGCCCGGCGGGCCGCTCGGCCCGGCCTCGGACGACCACTGATCGACGACCTCGCAGACGGAGACCACACGCAAAGATGCCTCCCAAGACTCGCGCCGCCGGCGCCAAGAAGGTCCGGCGCAAAGAAAAGAAGAACGTCGCCCACGGGCACGCTCACATCAAGAGCACGTTCAACAACACGATCGTTTCGATCACCGACCCCAGCGGGAACGTGATCTCCTGGGCCTCTGCCGGCCACGTCGGCTTCAAGGGCTCCCGCAAGTCGACCCCCTTCGCCGCGCAGATGGCCGCCGAGAACGCGGCCCGCAAGGCGCAGGAGCACGGGATGCGCAAGGTCGACGTGTTCGTGAAGGGCCCTGGTTCCGGCCGGGAGACCGCGATCCGCTCGCTGCAGGCTGCGGGCCTGGAGGTCGGGGCGATCCAGGACGTCACCCCTACCCCCCACAACGGTTGCCGCCCGCCGAAGCGGCGCAGGGTGTGACCGTGCGGCGTGACGACCGCGGCCGGGGTGGCGCCCCGGCCGGAGTCGTGGCGTCGCGTTCGAGTTCGCGCCAGGAGACGAGAGAGAAGGACTAGATGGCCCGTTACACCGGCGCGGACTGCAAGCGTTGCCGCCGCGAGAAGACGAAGCTGTTCCTCAAGGGCACCAAGTGCGACACCCCGAAGTGCCCGATCGAGATCCGGCCCTACCCGCCGGGCGAGCACGGTCGGGGCCGCACCAAGGACTCCGAGTACCTGCTGCAGAAGCGCGAGAAGCAGAAGTGCGCGCGGATCTACGGCATCCTGGAGAAGCAGTTCCGCGGGTACTACGACGAGGCGAACCGGCGGGCCGGCAAGACCGGTGACGAGCTGCTGAAGATCCTCGAGTCGCGGCTCGACAACGTCGTCTACCGGGGCGGCTTCGCGCCGTCCCGTGACGCCGCTCGCCAGGCCGTCCGGCACGGCCACGTCCAGGTCAACGGACGCAAGGTCGACATCCCGAGCTACCGGATCAGCGAGAACGACATCGTCGAGATCGCACCGAAGGCCCGGGAGCTCACCCCGTTCATCGTCGCCCGGGAGACCGCGGGCCAGGGCCGGACCGTCCCGGCCTGGCTGGAGTCCATCCCGAGCCAGATGCGGATCCTGGTGCACTCCCTGCCGGCCCGGCAGGTCATTGACACCCAGGTCCAGGAGCAGCTGATCGTCGAGCTCTACTCCAAGTAGGACAGACGCCCCCGGGGGCGGTGCAGCGGTGGCTCGGCCACCGGCGGCCCCGCCCCGGGGGCGACCTACGCTCCCGCCACCGGGCCGGTGGCACCGTGTCCGTCACCGCTGTGCGGCGGCGAGGCACACTGGAGGAGCGACAACCGGTGCCGTGCGCACCATCCGGGTGGTTTCACCGGCTGGGTGGGCATGCACCGGGTCCGCGGGTGGAACGGACCGATGTTCCACCCGCCGGCTCCCGGCCCGGGAGCCCGCACTACACGGCGTCATATGGCGGTCGCCGTGGTCGGAAGGACGTACTCATGCTGATCGCTCAGCGTCCCACCCTCGTCGAGGACCCGATCTCCGAGTTCCGGTCACGTTTCGTGATCGAGCCGCTGGAGCCGGGCTTCGGCTACACCCTCGGCAACTCGCTGCGTCGGACCCTGCTGTCCTCCATCCCCGGCGCGTCGGTCACCAGCATCCGCATCGACGGGGTGCTGCACGAGTTCTCCACCGTGCCCGGCGTCAAGGAGGACGTGACCGACCTGATCCTGAACCTCAAGGAACTGGTCGTCAGCTCCGACAACGACGAGCCGACGGTGATGTACCTGCGCAAGCAGGGTCCCGGCGAGGTCACGGCGGCAGACATCGCCCCACCGGCCGGCGTCGAGGTCCACAGCCCCGAGCTGCGCCTGGCCACCCTCAACGACAAGGGCAAGCTCGAGATCGAGCTGACCGTCGAGCGGGGCCGCGGGTACGTCAGCGCGGCGCAGAACAAGCAGGCCGGCCAGGAGATCGGGCGGATCCCGATCGACTCGATCTACTCGCCGGTGCTGAAGGTGACCTACAAGGTCGAGGCAACCCGCGTCGAGCAGCGCACCGACTTCGACCGGCTCATCGTCGACGTTGAGACGAAGCCGTCGATCTCCCCGCGCGATGCGATGGCGAGTGCCGGCAAGACCCTGGTCGGCCTGTTCGGGCTGGCCCAGGAGCTCAACGCCGAGGCGGAGGGCGTGGACATCGGCCCGTCGGCCGCGGACGCGGCGCTGGCGGCCGACCTCGCGCTGCCGATCGAGGAGATGGACCTGACCGTCCGCTCCTACAACTGCCTCAAGCGCGAGGGCATCCACACGATCGGCGAGCTGGTGTCCCGCAGCGAGGCCGACCTGCTCGACATCCGCAACTTCGGGCAGAAGTCGATCGACGAGGTCAAGACGAAGCTCGGCGCGATGGGCCTGCAGCTCAAGGACTCCCCGCCCGGGTTCGACCCGCGTCAGGCCGTGGACACCTACGGCACCGACAGCTACAACCCGTCGTTCTCCGACCCGTCCGACGACGGCGCGGAGTTCGTCGAAACCGAACAGTACTGACCTTCACGAGGGCCCCCGCTCACCCGCGGGGGCCCTCGACGACCTCCGGTGGCGCATGCCGCCGTCCTACGGGCGGGCAGCCTGGCGGGACAGTGAAAGGAACGAGGAGCACTCATCATGCCCACGCCAACGAAGGGCGCCCGGCTCGGTGGCAGCCCCGCACATGAGCGGCTGCTGCTGGCCAACCTCGCCACCGCGCTGTTCGAGCACGGCGGCATCACCACCACCGAGGCCAAGGCGAAGCGGCTGCGCCCGTACGCCGAGCGGCTGGTGACCTTCGCCAAGCGCGGCGACCTGCACGCCCGGCGCCGCGTCATGCGCCACGTGCGGGACAACTCGGTGGTGCACACCCTGTTCACCGAGATCGGTCCGCGCTACGCCAACCGCGACGGTGGCTACACCCGGATCATCAAGCTCGGTAACCGCAAGGGTGACAACGCTCCACTGGCCCGCATCGAGCTGGTGGAAGCGCTGACCGTCGGCCAGCAGGCCGTCGGTGAGGCCGAGCGCGCGCGCGGCACCCGCTTCTCCGAGCGGCGCAAGCCGACCGGTGCCACCGCCGAGGCCGCCGAGGACCTGGCGAGCGAGTCGCCGACCGCCGCCGCTGTGGCCGCGCAGTCCGCCGAGGACAAGCCGGCCGCCGAGGACAAGCCCACGACGGCCCAGGCCGCCGAGGCTCCGGCTGCCAGCGCCGAGGCAACGGACGACGACGGTTCGGCCGAGTCGAAGTCCTGACCGCGGCGAAGCGTCGTCACAGGCACGGATTCGCACCGATGCCCACGCCACGCCAGTAGCTCCCGCAAGGCCCGCCGCCCATCATGGGCGGCGGGCCTTCGCCGTTCAGGTCGCTGCGTTCGGCCCACAGCCGGGGTGTCGTCAGGTCCGGCCGCGTCCTGCCCCACCGTCACGCCGCCGTACGGGGAGAAGCAGATGTCCGATGTCGTGGGATCCGGTCCGTGTGCGCCCCATGCGGTGCCCGGCGCCGGGGCGGATGTGACGGTGATGGCGGCGGGCCTGGTCCGGCTGCGCCTGGACATCGCCTATGACGGCACGCCGTTCGCCGGCTGGGCCCGCCAGCCTGGTCAACGAACCGTGCAGGGCGACGTGGAGGACGCCCTCATCAGGGTCGCCCGGCTGCAGGCCGTGCGCCTCACGGTCGCCGGGCGGACTGATTCCGGGGTGCACGCCGCCGGGCAGGTGGCCCACGTCGACCTTCCCGTTGACGTGCCACTCGGCGGGCTCGCCCGGCGGCTCAACGGCGTCCTCGACCGGTCGGTCCGGGTCACCGGCCTCGCGCCCGCTCCGGCCGGGTTCGACGCCCGGTTCTCGGCGCTGTCCCGGCGCTACGTCTACCGCATCACCGACGCACCGTTCGGTGCCGAGCCGCTGCGGCGTTTCGACACCCTCGCCTGGCCGCGGCCGCTGGACGTGCCGGCGATGGCATCGGCGGCGTTGCTGCTGGTCGGCGAACACGACTTTGCGGCCTTCTGCCGCCGGCGGGAAGGAGCGACGACCGTGCGCACCTTGCTGCGCCTGGACGTGCTGCGCCGCCCCGACGGGGTGATCGTCGCCGACGTCGAGGCGGATGCCTTCTGCCATTCGATGGTCCGGGCGCTGGTCGGGGCGCTGCTGGCGGTGGGTGAGGGACGTCGGCCGCCGCAGTGGCCGGCGGCGGTCCTACGCCGCGGAATGCGGGACCCGGCCGTCACGGTCGCCCCCGCGCATGGGCTGACGCTGGTCGAGGTCCGCTACCCGCCGGACGCGGAGCTGGCGGCGCGGGCCGAGGTCACCCGGGCGGTGCGGGTGCCCACCACTCCGTCGGGGTGAGACATGCCCGGGTCTCGGGCGGTCCGGGCGACAACGCCGCCGCCTCGGCTGGTCAGTGCCGCGGGCCGTGCCCGAGCACCGCCCGGTCACCGATCGGCTCGGTGGCGAGGGTGGCCAGGTCGGTCTGGGCGTTGCGCAGGGGCTGGTCTGTCGCCGCGCCCGAGGTGCCGTCGACGTAGGCGACCTGGGTGTAGATGAGGTAATGCCCGCGGCTGACCGCGCCGCGCCAGGAGTTGTTTCCACCCGGGCCGGTGATCCGCGCGTTCTGGATCGAGCCGGCCGGGATCGGCAGCGGCGCGATGCCGCCACGGCCCTGGTTGAGCACCTGCGCGGCCTGGGCGGCCGTCGCGCTGGTGTCCAGGGAGAACACGGTCGCTCCCGCCAGTACCTGGCGTTCGCCTTGCTGGGGACGGCTGAGGAACAGCGAGCGCACCACCTGCCGGCAGTGCGCGGCCTTCAACTGGGCGATCAGGTCGCCGGTGAGGTTCGGGCAGCCGGCGTCGAGCTTGCGCATGAGTCGCTGGTAACCGTGCGTGTCGACCGCGACGGACTGTTCGGGGAAGAACTCGTCGGGGGTTATCGGATCGGCGTCGACCGTGGCGGTGCTCAGGAAGTTCGCCGGAACTGGCGGCAGCGTGCCCGACGCGGCCGGCGCGTCACCGCCCTTGTCATCGTCCCCGCCGCGCAACGCGACGATCGCCACGGCCGCGATGAGCACTAGGACGGCGCCGGCGACGATGGCCAGCAGCCGCCGAGAATCGCGGGCCCGGCCCGCCGGGCCGCGCCGTTCGCCGGTCCCGGCTGGGGGAGCATCGGCGTCGGCGTGCTCGTCGCCGGAGTCGGTCTCGCCCGGGTGCCTGTCGACGGCTGCCTGTTCGTCCAGCTGTTCGTCCAGGTCGCCGAGGTCGGCCCAGGCGGTCGCGGAGGGTGGGTG
>NZ_JAMPTM010000142.1 GCF_025403375.1 Frankia gtarii | reverse complement strand
AGCCGGTGGGGGTCAGTGGGCGGTGACCGGCCGGGGCGCGGTGGACGTTGCCCTGGCGGCGGCCAGTGGGAGTGTTTCTCGGGCGAGTTCCAGCCGGGGTCCGCCGGCCGCGTCCCGGGTGGCCGGCGCGGCGGCGGGCCGGGGCGTCGCCCCGGTGAGGCCGGGCATGAGGAACCAGGCGTCGGCGCCGGGCCCTGCGGCCAGCCCCACCTGCTCCGGCCGAAAGTCGCGGCCGCGCAACCCCGGGTAGTCGTGCTCGACCACGTCGTCGAAGAGCTCGCTGGACACCGCCAGAACGACATCGACACTCGGATGGCGCCGCAGCTCGGCGCGTAATTCGGCACAGTCGCGCAGCGCGGCGACCTTCACCACCGCCCGTCCGGAAAAACCCGATTCGTCGAGATGGGTGATTCCCTGGTGCAGTGCCACCCGCAGGCGAACCCGTTCCGTCCGCGGCACCCCGTCGTTCAGTCGGGCGATGGCGGAACGCAGTGTGTTGACGAATGCCGCGACGAACCGCCCCTCGTCGATTCCGGGCGGCAGAAAGGCGATTTCCCCACCGCCGGTGGCGGGCGGGTTCCAGTGCGCCCGGTCGAGGGCGGCGACCCGACCGAGCTCCTCGATGACTGCGCCGAGATCCCGCCGCCATCGCCGCGGCCGTAGCACGCCGGGTATCTCGCCGGCGTCCCCGTCCATCTCCATCGCGACGCACAACCGCCGGATACCCGGTGGCCTTTCACTCACGCTGAACCTCCGCGGGTCGGAGCCAGGGGAGTTTCAGTGTCACCGGGGACGCCGGCGGCCGCCCCGTATTCTCACGGGTTTGCGGCGAGCCGCAGCGCGTCGAGATCCTGGATCACCACGGCCCGGTAGCCGGTGGCGAGGACGCCTCGCTGGCGCAGGTCCCGGAGCACCTTGTGGACCGTCGGCTCGGCGGCGCCCACGAGGGCGGCGAGCTCCGGCTGGGTGAGCGAGACCCCGACCGAACGGTGCCCACTCGGCGACGAGCCGCCGTAGGCCCGCTCCAGCTCCAGGATCACCCGCGCCACCCGCACCGCGACCGAGCAGCCGCCGAACTCGACCCGCCGCCGGGTCGCCGAGCGCAGTTTCGCCGCGATCGTGCTGCTCAGCACCTGGTGCACGTCGGGCTGCCGGCGCAGGAACGCGACGAAGGCATCCGCCCGAACAACCTTCGCGAGCACCGCGCCGGCCGCGGTCACGGTCGCCACCCGCGGCTCGGAATCGAGCCCCGCGAGCTCACCGACGAGATCACCCCCGTGCCGGATCGCGAGCAGGGCGAACCCGCCGTTCTCGGTGGCGGCGGTGACCTTCACCCAGCCGTTGAGCAGCAGGACGACGAAGTTCGTGCGGTCGCCCTCGTGCATGACGACCTCTTCACTCGTGTATTCACGATACGAACCGAGCCGCAGGATCTCCGCGTGATTTTCCACCGGTATCCGGCCGAGAACGCTCGCCGCCGGCCATTTCATCCGGCGCGGCCGCGGATCCCGGTCGGGCCCGCCTCCCACCAGTCCAGGCTCCTGCCACACGACGCCCCCTCGCCCATGCCAGGACGGCCGGCCCTCGACAGCGCGGACCTCACGCGCACCTGCGTATACGCGTGCGCCGCCGGCGGCGTGCCCGACGGCCGTTCGCGGGAGAAGTCGTCACCGGACGTCCGGTCCCGTCATCCGGATGCCGATCTAGCATACCGAGATAAAATCATCCGAACGAGCCATTCCGGGAACGCGAGGGTACGGATCGCCCGCATTGCGCAAAGAGGTCCGGGCCGGTTCACGCACCGACCCGGACCGCGAGCGGTCTCAGCCGCGGTGGGGCATGAGCGCGCCGGCCGGGATGACGCCGAGCTTGCCGGCCTGGAAGTCCTCGACGGCCTGGATGAGTTCCGCACGGGTGTTCATGACGAACGGCCCGTACGCCTCGACGTGCTCGCGGATCGGGCGCCCGCCCAGGAACAGGACCTCCAGCACCGGCGTCGCCGCGTCCTGCCGCGTGTCGGCGGCCACCGTCACCAGATCCCCGGCACCGAGGACGGCGAGCTGCCCGGCCTCGATCGGCCGGCCCGCGGGACCGACCGTGCCGCGGCCGCCCAGGATGTAGACGAGGGCGTTGAACTCCGGGTTCCAGGGAACATGCACCCGCGCCCCGGGGCTCACCGTCGCGTGGACGACGGAGATCGGCGTGTGCGTCGAGCCCGGCCCCCGGTACTCGCCCACCTCGCCCGCGATGACGCGCAGCAGCGCGCCGCCGTCCGGCGAGGCGACCAGCTCCACCTGCCCGGCCTCGAGGTTCTGGTAGCGCGGCGGGGTGAACTTGTCCCGGGCCGGGAGGTTCACCCAGAGCTGGATGCCGTGGAACAGGCCCCCGCGCACGACCAGCTCCTCCGGCGGGGTCTCGATGTGCAGGATGCCCGCGCCGGCGGTCATCCACTGCGTCGCGCCGTCGGTGATGAGGCCGCCACCGCCGTGGGAGTCCTGGTGCTGGAACGTGCCGTCGATCATGTAGGTGACGGTCTCGAAGCCGCGGTGCGGGTGCCACGGGGTGCCCTTGGGCTCGCCGGGGCCGTAGTCGACCGCGCCCATCTCGTCCATGTGGATGAACGGGTCGAGATCGGGAAGCCGGACGCCGGCGAAGGCGCGACGGACCGGGAACCCCTCGCCCTCGAAGCCGCCGGGCGCGGTCGTGATCGTGCGCACCGGGCGGTCGACGGCGCCGAGCGCGGGCTCGGCCAGCCGGGGCAGCCGGACGGTGTCGGCGGTGACGGCGGGCATGTCGTCCTCCTGGCTGTGCTTGCGGCCACCTGGCGGACCGGCCCTGGCGGCCCCGTCCCGGCGTCCTTGACAGTTGTACATGCAACTACCTGGCCCTCACAACCAGACCTCCACCGCAATTCTTCCCACCACCGGCGCCCGCGGCCGACGGTGGAGCGGCCGCACGGGCATCGCCCCGGGGATGTTCGCTCTGGGCGAGCAACCTCGGGAACAATGATGGGCTGAAGTGACTTCAGTCCAGGTGACTCAACTTCTTCACGTGAGGGTGGACCACATGCCACAGATCCGGGTGTTGCCCGTCCTGCCGCTCGACGACGCCGTTGTCCTCCCTGGCATGGTCGTCTCCCTCGACATGTCCGACGAGCAGACCCGAGCCGCCGTGGACGCCGCCCGTGCCGGCGGGTCAGCCGGCTCCCCGGACGCCCGCGCGCCGGGGATCTCCAGCCGCGCCACCGGCCGCCCGGCCGAGGTGCTGCTCGTTCCCCGCGTCGACGGCGAGCTCGCCGAGGTCGCCACGGTCGGGGTGATCGAGCAGGTCGGCCGACTGCCGCGCGGCGGCTCGGCGGCGGTCGTGCGTGGCACGGCGCGGGCCCACGTCGGCGGCGTCCGGCCTGCTCCGGCCGGCCGCGGCACCGACGATGCCACTGCCAGCGATGCCACTGCCGACGATGCCACTGCCGGCGACGGGGTGGGTGCCAGCGTGCGGTGGGTGGACGCGGTCGTCGTCGACGATGACGCGGCCGCTCCGTTCGGCGCGCTCGACGACCCGGCCGGCACCCGTGCCGACTCCCCCGCCGACGAGGCCGCCCGGGTGGACAAGCTCGCCAAGGAGTACCGGGCGCTGGTCACAGACCTGCTGCGCCAACGCGGCGCCTGGCAGATCGTCGACTCTGTATCTGCGATCTCCGACCCCGCCACGCTCGCCGACACGGCCGGCTACAGCTCCTACCTGACGACCGCGCAGAAGATCGAGCTGCTCGGCACGCCGGCGGTCGGCACCCGCCTGGAGCGGCTGCTGACCTGGACGAAGGAGCACCTGGCCGAGCTGGGCGTCGCCGAGACGATCCGCCGCGACGTCCAGGAGGGCATGGACCGCCAGCAGCGCGAGTTCCTCCTGCGCCGTCAGCTCGAGGCCGTCCGCAAGGAGCTGTCCGAGCTGGACGGCTCGGGCGGCGGCGGCGCCGACGGAGCGAACGGCTCTGAGCCGGCTGCCTACCGGGCCCGGGTCGAGGCCGCGGACCTGCCCGAGAAGGTGCGGGCGGCGGCGCTCAAGGAGGTCGACAAGCTGGAGCGCACGGCCGAGTCCTCGCCCGAGGGCGGCTGGATCCGCACCTGGCTCGACACGGTCCTCGACCTGCCGTGGAACGTCCGCGCCGAGGATTCCTACGACATCACCGCGGCCCGCGCCGTGCTCGACGCCGACCATGCCGGGCTCGACGACGTCAAGGACCGGGTCATCGAGCATCTGGCGGTGCGCCGGCGGCGTGCGGACGCCGGCCTCGGGGTCGTCGGCGGTCGGCGTGGCGGCGCGGTGCTGGCGCTGGCCGGCCCGCCCGGCGTCGGCAAGACGTCGCTCGGCGAGTCGATCGCGAAGGCCATGGGCCGCTCGTTCGTCCGGGTGGCGCTCGGCGGCGTGCGCGACGAGGCCGAGATCCGCGGCCACCGGCGCACCTACGTCGGGGCGCTGCCGGGTCGCATCGTGCGGGCGATCCGCGAGGCCGGGTCGATGAACCCGGTGGTGTTGCTGGACGAGGTCGACAAGCTCGGCGCGGACTACCGCGGCGACCCGACGGCGGCGCTGCTGGAGGTGCTCGACCCCGAGCAGAACCACACCTTCCGCGACCACTACCTCGAGGTGGAGCTGGACCTTTCCGACGTGCTGTTCCTGGCCACGGCGAACGTGCTGGAGGCCATTCCGGCGCCGCTGCTGGACCGGATGGAACTCATCCGGCTCGACGGCTACACCGAGGACGAGAAGGTCGTCATCGCCCGCGACCATCTGCTGCGCCGCCAGCTCGACCGGGCGGGGCTCGCCGAGGGCGACGTCACCGTCGGCGACGACGCTCTGCACGCGCTGGCCGCGGAGTACACCCGCGAGGCCGGCGTGCGCGATCTGGAACGCTCGATCGCCCGACTGTTGCGCAAGGTCGTCGCCCGGGTGGCGCTCGGCGAGGCCACGCTGCCGGCCGCGATCGACGCCGGGAATGTGACCGGCTACCTCGGCCGGCCTCGGCACACCCCGGAGTCGGCGGAGCGCACGGCCCTGCCCGGGGTCGCGACGGGCCTGGCGGTCACGGGTGCCGGCGGCGACGTGCTGTTCGTCGAGGCGTCCCTGGCCGACCCGGAGACGGGTGGTGCGGGCATCACGCTGACCGGCCAGCTCGGCGACGTGATGAAGGAGTCGGCGCAGATCGCCCTGTCCTACCTGCGCTCGCATGGGGTGGAGCTGGAGCTGCCCGTCGGCGACCTCGCCGACCGCGGCGTCCACGTGCACGTCCCCGCGGGGGCCGTGCCGAAGGACGGGCCCAGCGCCGGGGTGACGATGACGACGGCGCTCGCGTCGCTGCTGTCCGGCCGGCCGGTCCGGGCGGATGTGGCGATGACCGGCGAGGTGTCGCTGACCGGGCGGGTGCTGCCGATCGGCGGGGTGAAGCAGAAGCTGCTCGCCGCGCACCGGGCCGGCCTCACCACCGTGCTGCTGCCCCAGCGCAACGGGCCGGACCTCGACGACGTGCCCGCCCCGGTGCGCGACGCACTCACCGTTCACCTGGTGACCGACGTCCGGGAGGTGCTGAACCTGGCGCTTGAGCCCGCCTTCGACGCCAACCACCACGGCCGGCCGTCGGGGCGTGCCGGGCAGTCCCCCGCGGCCCTGGCCGCCTGATCCCGCCCTGGCCCTGCAGTGGTCCGGCCGGTGCCCCCGGGCGCCGGCCGGACAGCGGGCGGACGCCCGCCGTGAGCTGGGCGGATAGTCCTGAAGCGGGCCGGCGTGCCTGGACTGGTCCGCGTACGGCCCGCAAGCGACACGCCGTGGACAAGGTAAACACCATGTGACGCGGCAGGCGCACACCCTCGATCGCGGCTACGGTCGAGACGTGGATAGTGGCCGCTGTCTTCGGCAGGAGCGCATTGCACAGCAGCGCATCCTGGGGTTCCAACGACAAGGGGTGCGGCAGCGACCGCGCGACAACCGCGGCCAGGCGCGCCCGCCGAGCAGACCGCCCGGCCGGCGGCGGCGCACCCGCTGACGGCTCCCATTCCGGCGCCCGCTCTCCGCCAAGTGCCGTCCGCCGCCCATCGCCCGCCGCCCGCCGAGCCCACGATCGCCCGCCCGAGGTAAGGGCGCTGGTGAGCGCCGCAAACCGGCCCATTAGAGTAATCGGATCCCCCATGGGCCTGCGTGGCGGAGGGACCCGGACAACGTGGACGCCCTCAGACGAGGTTGGATCGGCTTGGCGCTGTTCTTCGCAGCGCTGATACTCATGCCGATTCTGGTCTTCGGGTACGCCAAGAACCAGCCCGCGTCGCACCCGGTGGCCACGGCCACCCTCACCGCCACCGATCGTCTCCTCGCCCCGTCCCCCCCGCGGCCGACCGGCACGCCGCTCGCCTTCGCCGGCATCCAGCCGGGCGAGCGGATCTCGGGTTTCCGCGTGATCCGGGTCGAATCGGCCAGCTACGACGGCCCGCTGGAGTACGTGCTCAACGGGCCGATCGTCCCGTTCCGGCTGAACCTGGACCGGCCGCCCTACGTGTTCAACCCCCATGCCGGCGGCTGGCAGACCACCGAGGTACCGAACGGGGACTACACCCTGACAGCCATCCCGACCGAGGTGGCGACCGAACAGATCTCCATCACGTTTACCGTGAGTAACAGTATTGCTGCAACCGGCTGACCTCCGGCGCCTTTTGCCCGACCTTGCAGCCAACTCCCGGGGGTGCGCGTGACGTTGCGAGCCGCAGACCCTAGTGTCAGCGGGATGGATCGTCTGGTGTGGATCGACTGCGAGATGACGGGCCTGGATGCCGCGTCGGATCTGCTGCTGGAAGTGGCCTGCCTGGTTACGGACAGTGAGCTAAACATCCTCGACGAGGGCATCGACCTGGTCATCTCGGCGCCGGACGAGGCGCTGGACGCGATGGTGCCCGTCGTGCGCGAGATGCACCAGACCTCCGGCCTCACCGCCGCCGTCCGCGCCTCCACACTGCCCCTGGCGGACGCGGAGGCGCAGGTCCTCGACTACATCCGCGCCCGCGTGCCGGAGGTGCGCAAGGCGCCGCTGTGCGGCAACTCGATCGCCACCGACCGCACCTTCCTCGCCCGCTACATGCCGTCGCTGGACGCCCACCTCCACTACCGCATGATCGACGTCTCGTCGATCAAGGAACTGGCCCGGCGCTGGTACGTGCGGACGTACTACGCCGCGCCGGTCAAGCGCGGCGGACACCGGGCGCTGGCCGACATCCAGGAAAGCATCGAGGAGCTGCGCTACTACCGGCAGGCGCTGTTCGTGCCGCCACCCGGCCCCAGCACCGAGCAGGCGCGGACGATCGCGGCCGAGGTCCGCGCCCAGACCGACGCCATCCTTGCCGCGCTCCCCGCCGGCACCCCCGACCCGGCCACCGCGACGGCGCCGCCCGGGGGCACCGCGGTGGAGGGCACCCCGTCGACCGCCCCGGACCGCGCGAACGCAACGTGATACCCACGTCACCGGCGACCCCCCTGCCCACGAGGCGGCATCGCCCGGTACGATGGCTTCGCTCGGTGAGACGCTCCAGGCGGCGCACTCGGGGTCCGTACCGGTAGGAGCTCACCGGTGCGTCCCGATCAGCCAAGCCAGGTGTGGTCATCGGTCATGGTGGGTGTAGCTCAGTTGGTAGAGCACCGGGTTGTGGTCCCGGTGGCCGCGGGTTCAAGTCCCGTCATCCACCCCAACGCAGAGCACATGTTGATCTGAACGTGGATCAACATGTGCTCTTCCTGCGTCAGGGCATCACTCGATGTCGAACAGGCCTTGGCGCACCGCGTACATGACGGCCTCCATCCGCGAGTGCAGCTGGAGCTTGTCCAGGATGTTGCGCACGTGGTTTTTGACCGTGTTCTCGCTGATGAACAGCTTGCGGGCGATCTCGCGGTTCGCCCGGCCCTCCGCGACGAGCTTGAGCACCTCGAGCTCGCGGGCGGTCAGGTGCGGGGCGTGCACGCGAGGGCGGTCCTCGGTGCCGCGGGCCATCGTGGCGAACTCGACCATCAGCTTCGACGCCATCGATGGGCTGATCAGACTCTGCCCGTTGTGCACGGCGCGGACGGCGTCAGCCACCTCGTGCGGCGGGATCGACTTGAGCAGGTATCCGACGGCACCCGCCTTGATCGCCTCGAACAGGTCGGACTCCTCGTCCGACACGGTGAGCATGACGATCCGGGTGCGCGGCATCGCCCGCTTGATCGCCCCGGCCGCGGCGATGCCGTCCCGGCCGGGCATGCGGACGTCCATCAGCACGATGTCCGGCGAGGTGCCGGAGGCCAGGGTCAGCGCCTCCTGGCCGTCACCGGCGCGGCCGACGACGCTGATGTCCTCCTCGATCTCCAGAACCGTCTGCAGGCCCTGAAGAAAAAGCTCATGATCGTCTACAACGAGGACCCGGATCGGTACGGAGCCCTCGACAGGGTCGGCTTCAGCGGCCGACGGCGGCACGACACTGGCCGTCATCACACATCCGGGAATCAGGATCGAATCGTCCGGGCGACGACGCGGACGCGAACGAAAGATGGTTCGGACACCCTTCCACTCTACGTGATGAGGTACACACCAGAGGTCGTGACAGCGCCCGGGTGACGCCCGCATCTCCCCCCATTGACGCATCCGACATGCCGGAAATAGTACGCGGTGGACCGTCTCCGCCACCGCGTTTCGCCGGCTTCGGCACTGGAACGGCAGCGGTTTCGGCCGGTCAGGGAGTTGTTGTCCGACCGGGATGCCACGGCCAGACACGGGCGCGACCACGGCAATCGGCCGGTCGGCGTCCGGGCCACGTAATGAGCGCTCGTTGCGCCAATTTACCGGCCGTCAATCGGCGGGTACCGTTATCTGCGGTCGATCGAATTATCGGATGTACGGTATGCGTCACTCTTCTGCTGGCGCGTACGGCGGTTAACCCTCAATCTCATGTGTATGGCCGCGACCACCAGCACCCCTCAGCCGCGACTCCACATCAAGCCGGGTACGACCTGGTCCGAAGCGTTCGCCCGTTGCCGCGAGATCGCCCCCGAGGCGTTCGACTCCGACCGCCTGCGCAACCTCTGGGGCGGCGAGTGGCGCCGCACCGGCAATCCCCTGCACAGCCACTCCCCCGTCGACGGCTCGCCGATCGCCGGACCGCCCATGCTGGGCCAGGAGGAGGCGCACGAGGCGATCAGGGCCGCCCTCGACGACCACAAGGAATGGCGCGACGTGGCGCTGGCCGAGCGCAAGGCCCGTGTCCGCGCCGCGGTCGACGCGATGGACACCCACCGCGAACTGCTGGCACTGCTGCTCGTCTGGGAGATCGGCAAGCCCTGGCGCCTCGCCCTCACCGACGTCGACCGTGCCCTCGACGGCGTCCGCTGGTACCTCGACGAGATCGACGGCATGATCGCCGGCCGCGGCCCGCTGCCCGGCCCGGTCAGCAACATCGCGAGCTGGAACTACCCGATGAGCGTGCTCATGCACGCCATGCTGGTCCAGATCCTCGCCGGCAACGGCACGATCGCGAAGACCCCCACCGACGGCGGCGCCGCCTGCCTGACACTGGCCAGCGCCCTGGCCCGCCGGGAGGGTCTGCCGGTCTCGCTGGTGAGCGGGTCGGGCTCGAGGCTGTCCTCGGCGCTGGTGCGCGCCCCGGAGATCGGCTGCCTGGCGTTCGTCGGCGGCCGCTCCGCCGGCGGGCAGGTCGCCGCCGCCCTCGTCGACACCGGCAAGCGCCACTTCCTCGAGCAGGAGGGGCTCAACGCCTGGGGCATCTGGGACTTCTCCCAGTGGGACTCCCTCGCCGCCCATCTGAAGAAGGGCTTCGAGTACGGCAAGCAGCGCTGCACCGCCTACCCCCGCTACGTCGTCCAGCGCCAGCTCTTCGACCGCTTCCTCGAGATGTACCTGCCGGTGGTCTCCGGGGTCCAGTTCGGCCATCCGCTGGCCGTCGCCGACGACGCCGACCCGCTACCCGAGCTGGACTACGGTCCCGTCATCACCACCGACAAGGCCACGGAACTCGCCGCGAAGGTCGACGAGGCGATCACCAAGGGCGGCGTGCCGCTCTACCGCGGCGACATCGCCGACGGCCGATTCATCCCCGGGCAGGACACCTCCGCCTACGTCCCGCCGGTGGCGATCCTGCACCCGCCCGCCTCCAGCGCGCTGCACCACGCCGAACCGTTCGGGCCGGTCGACACGATCGTCGTCGTCGACTCCGAGGCCGAGCTGCTGGCGGCCATGAACGCCTCCAACGGCGCACTGGTCGCCTCCCTGGCCTGCGACGACGAGTCGTACGCCCACCGGCTCGCCGGGGAGCTGCAGGCGTTCAAGGTCGGCGTCAACAAGCCACGTTCCCGCGGCGACCGCGACGAACCGTTCGGCGGGCGCGGCGCGTCCTGGAAGGGCGCGTTCGTCGGCGGCGCCCACCTCGCCAGGGCCGTCACCGTCAGCGCCGACCCGAACGAGCGCCTGGTCGGCAACTTCCCCAGCTACTCCCTCTACCCCGAGATCTGAGGGACCGCTACCCCGAGATCTGAGGGACCACCTCGGGACGGACGACCACCGGGAAGCCTGCCGGGCGGTGGCGGCGGTCAGGGGCCGGGGCCGGGCAGGCCGTGCTCGGCGAGGGGGCCGAGGCGCAGGCCGGCGTCGTCGCAGCGGGCGGCGATCTCCGGCAGGGCGCCCAGCGCGCTGCGCCAGGCTCCGGGCGCCGAGGTGCAGTCGCAGTCGTGCAGCAGCACGGTGGCCCCACCACGCAGGTCGGGCGCGAGGGTGGCCAGGACGCTGCGCGGGGTCGCCTCGGCCGTCCAGTCCCGGCCCCACGCCGACCACAGCACCGGCGTCAGCTCCAGGTCCCGGGCGGCGACGAGCAGTCCGGTGGACAGGATGCCGTGCGGCGGCCGGACGAACTGGGGGGCACGGCCGGTGACCTCGGCGACCAGGTCGCGGGTGCGCTCGAGCTGGTCGCGGGTGGACCGCGGGCCGCGCAGCAGCATCGGGCGGTGGTCCCAGCCGTGCACGGCGAGCTCGTGACCGGCGGCGACCATCTCCCGGGCCAGGGCCGGTGAGTCCGCCAGCAGACTGCCGAGGACGAAGAACGTCGCCTGGACGTCGAGCTCGGCGAGCACCTCGAGGAACTGGGGGGTCGAGACGGGGTCGGGCCCGTCGTCGAAGGTGAGCGCGACATGGTCGGCGGCGCCGATCCCGGCGAGGTTCGGGGTGACCCGCAGCCGCAGCCGGCGCAGCGTGGTCAGCGACGGCAGGCTGTAGGTGAGCCCCGCCGTGGCACCCAGCACCATCGCCGTGCGGGCGGCGCGGCGCCCCACGGTTGACCTGCGCGTCGTGACGGACCGCGTCATGAGGCGAAACTCTGCCACACGTGGCGCCGCGCCCCCAGCGCGACTCACCACCGGCCCGAAATGTCAGGACTGGCCGCCGTCCGGGCCGATCGGCATACATTCCTTCCACGCAGACATGTCGACGGCGGCCGGCGGACCGCCGCCGCCCCGACCCGCGGAAGGCACCATGACCCTGGCCCCGGCCCTGCAGAAGGGCGCCAACATCCCCGTCCCCGCCGGGGTGCTGCGCGTCTCGGTCGGCTGGGCCCAGGGTCGGGTGGTGGATGTCTGCGCGCTCCTCGTCACCGACGAGGATCGGGTTCGTTCCGACGGCGACTTCGTGTTCTTCAACGCGCCGAACCATCCTTCGGGTGCGATCACGTTGACGGCCGCCGGCCCCGGATCGGCCGGCCTGCTGGTGACGCTGCCCCGGGTGGAACCGGACGTGACCCGGATCGTGATCGCCGGCTCGCTCGACGCGGGGACCTTCGCCGAGCTGGCCGACCTCGCCGTCGAGCTGACCGACCAGGCCGGTGGGCCGGTGGGCCGGTTCGTCGCGGAGCCCGACGAGCCGGTCACGGCCCTGGTGTTCGGGGAGCTCTACCGCCGGGCGGGCGGCTGGCGGTTCCGCGCCGTCGCCCAGGGCTGGGACAGCGGCCTCGCCGGGCTCGCCCACGGCTTCGGCATCGACGTCCGCGGCGACGGTCCCGCCGATGCCGACCCGACCGGGGAGGAGCCCACACGGGTGCTGCCCGAGGTCGATGCGGACACCACCCCCGAGGCCCGGACTCTCGCCGAGGAAGAGGCCGAAGCGGCGGCGGAGACCGAGGGGCAGGCCGAGGCGCCGACGGAGGATGCCGGGAGGCAGGCCGAGGTGCCGGCGGCCCGTTCGTCGCGTCCGGGGAGGCGGATCCGGGCGGACTGGTACCCCGATCCGGTGCGCCCGGACCACATGCGCTGGTGGGACGGGGACCGCTGGCAGGGGCCGCCCACGCCGATCCTCACGGAGTCGGACACGAGCTGCGGGCGGTGCGGCGCGCCCAAGCGGTGGCGGCTGCTCGGCGGGCCGCCGGCCTGTGAGGAGTGCGCACAGGCGATCCGGGCGTACCTGTGGGACTGGCGCGCGCGGGTGGTGTCGTCACTGACGCGGGGCGACCCGACCGGCGCCGACCTCGAACCGTTGTGGGCCGACCTGCGCTACCAGCGGATTCCGGAGTCGGCGGGCTGGGAGATCGTGCAGACGGTCGGGCCGGCGCATCTGGAGCGGCTGACGGCGTTCGCGCTCGCCGACGGGGTGATCGAGCAGGACGAGGTCGACCGCATCGAGGCGGCGGCCGCGCACCTGCGCCTCGCCGGCCCGGGTCTGGACGCGCTGCGCCACCGCCTGGCCCGCGGCCTGGAGCTGACCCGGATCGGCGCCGGCGAGCTGCCCCGGCTGCCGGAGGGCTCCCTGCACCTCGAACTCGACGAGATCGTGCACCTCGACGTGCCGGCCACCCTCGTCCAGCAGGCCGCCGCCGGCCCCCAGCACTCCCCCGGCCGGCTGCTCGCCACCAACCGCAAGCTGCGCTTCCTCGGCGAGACCGGGCGGGGCGCCGAGCTCGGCCTGGCCAAGATCGTCGAGGTGGAGGCGCGGGGCGGCTGCGTCGAGATCGCCGCCACCACCAGCCGCGGCTCGGGCAGCTACCTGGTGGATGACCCGCAGTACGTCGCGGCGGTGCTGGCCGGCATCCTGCGGGTCGCCCGACGGCAGGTCATCGCCCCGGGCAGCCGGGCGAGCCGGGTAATCCCGCAGGCGGTGAAGGCGGAGGTGTGGCGGCGCGACGGCGGGGTGTGCGTCGAGTGCGGCGGCAGCGAACATCTGGAGTTCGACCATGTGATCCCGTTCAGCCGCGGCGGCGCGTCGAGCGTCGACAACCTGCAGCTGCTGTGCCGGCGGTGCAACCGCACCAAGGGTGCGCGGATCTGATGACGGACCGCGGGTGCACGGCCAGGACGGACGGCACGACCCCAGGCTGCGCGTGGCCTGCCGGGGATCGGATGACTCGCCGGGAGTGGCGGTTTCATCCCGGAGGAAGGGATCGATGAGCAGATCCGTGGCACAGTCGGGAGATACGTCGGCGGTGGGTCCGAGTGATGTGGCGGCGGCGGGCGGCACCAGCAGGACCACGGCATCGGACGCGTTACCGGCTCCGGCCGCCCCGCCGTCACAGCCAGCCCCGCCATCACAGCCAGCCCCGCCGTCACAGCCGTCACAGCCGCCGCCGGCACAGCCGATACCAGCTGTCCCGCCCGCCCGGGAGGACGAGCCGGGCGGCGGGGCGGCCAGCTCCGGGCCGGACGCGGACGGCACGGCGGTGCTCGCCGGCTGGTTCCTGACCGCCGAGGAGCGCGGGAACCCGAGCACCGACCTGGACCGGCGCCATCCCGACGGCCGGCCGTGGACCAGCGGCAACCTCGTCGTACCGCTCGTGCACGGCCGGGACTACTTCAGCCGGCTGCTGGCGACCGTCGAGGGACTCGGCGACGGTGACCTGCTGCTGTTCACCGACTGGCGCGGGGATTACGACCAGCGTCTGGACGGCGCCGGCTCCGAGGTCGGCGAGGTGCTGGGCCGGGCGGCCCGCCGCGGGGTCGCGGTCCGCGGGCTGATGTGGCGTTCGCATCTGGAGCTGCTGTCGTTCAGCTCGAAACCGAACCGGCTGCTCGCGGAGCAGCTCACCAGCGCCGGGGCGCGGGTCGTGCTGGACCAGCGGGTGCGCCGCGGCGGCTCCCATCACCAGAAGCTGGTGATCGCGCGTCCCGGCGACGATCCGGGCGCCGGCGTGGCCTTCGCCGGCGGGATCGATCTGTGCTACAACCGGCGCGACGACGCGGCCCATGCGGGTGACCCGCAGAGCCAGCCGATGGCCGCCCCCTACGGCGACGCCCCGCCCTGGCACGACATCCAGGTCGAGGTGCGAGGCCCGGCGGTCGGCGATCTGGAGCACACCTTCCGCGAACGGTGGGACGACCCGTCGAGCCTGGACAACCCGAACCCGCTGCGGCGGCTGTTCTACCGCATCCGCCCGGTGGCGACCCGGACCGACGAGCTGCCGGCCCAGCGTCCCGATCCGCCGGCGGCCGGCTCGCACAACGTCCAGATCCTGCGCACCTACCCGCGCAAGCTGCGCCCGCCGTACCCGTTCGCTCGCGCGGGGGAACGCTCGATCGCCCGCGCCTACCAGAAGGTGCTGCGCCGCGCCCGCCGGCTGATCTACCTGGAGGACCAGTACATGTGGTCCACCGAGGTCGCCCGGCTGTTCGCCGACGCGCTGCGCCGCGCCCCGGAGCTGCATCTGATCATCGTGGTGCCGCGCCATCCCACCCAGGGTGGACGGTTCTCGCTGCCGCCGAACCTCGTCGGCCGCGAGCAGGCCCTGGAGCTGTGCCGGGCGGCCGGCGGCGACCGGGTCGGGGTCTACGACGTCGAGAACCATGCCGGCACCCCCGTCTATGTGCATGCCAAGGCGGTGACGGTCGACGACGTGTGGGCGTCGGTGGGGTCGGACAACCTCAACCGGCGATCATGGACGCACGACAGCGAGCTGGCCATCGCGACGATCGACGACGCGCTGGATCCCCGTGAGCCGCGGGATCCGGCCGGGCTGGGGGACGGCGCCCGGGTCTTCGCCCGCGACCTGCGGCTGCAGCTGTGGCGCGAGCATCTGGACTGGGAGGGCCCGGACGGCGAGCTGCTCGACCCGGAGTCGGGCTTCGCGGCGTTCCGCGCCCGCGCCGAGGACCTGGCCGCCTGGCATGCCGGCGGGCGGGTCGGCGACCGGCCGCCGGGTCGGGTCCGCCCGCACCGCCCGGCGCGGCTGAGCCGGTTGAGCCGGGCCTGGTCCGCCCCGCTCTACCATTCGCTCTACGACCCCGACGGCCGGCCGCACCGGATGCGCGCCGCGGGCGAATGGTGACGGCCACCCGGTACCCACACCAGCTGCGCCACCCACGTGCTACCCAGATCACACCCAACGGGTCAGTTGAATCGCCGGTCGCACCACGATCGCGGCCGCCGGTAGGCACCATGGAGGGATGCCGGTCGATGCCCGCCCGGCATCGGCTGTGCGGCCTGCCCGCCTGGTGCGGGGTTCGCGGCGCGGCGGGCGCCGCCGGGAGCGCTGCGGGCGGGGCGCGTCGAGGAAGGGCGAAGGGTGCGGATCGGACGGCTGGGCCCGATCAGCTGGTTGTTCGTCGTCGCGGTCGTGCTCGTGGCGGGGGCGGCGGTCGTCTCCCGCACCTCGCATGACCGTCCGCGGGTGGCGATGTGGGGCGACTCGCTCGCCTGGGAGGCAGGCGCGTCGTTCAGCCGGACGGTGCGAGCCGACGGCCACAGCCAGGTGCTGGTGCGTACCTGGGGCGGCACCGCCCCCTGCGACTGGCTGCCCGACATCCGCGATCAGTCCCGGCGCTGGCGACCGACCGTGGCCGCAATAGCCTTCTCGGGTAACCAGGGGACGGCGTGCATGCAGGGACGGGACCTGGTGACCGCCTACCGGGAGGACGTCACCCGGGCGGTCGAGCTGCTGACCAGCCGGGGCGCCGAAGTCATCCTCGTCGATGCCCCGCCCCGGCGCGACCAGCCGGTCGACGCCGCCGGGCTGACCTCGCTGGACCGGGTGTGGCGGCAGATCGCCGGGACCCACCAGCGCACCCGCGTCGCCCCCGCCGGCCGGGCGATCACCGTCGACGGCCGTTACACCCCGACGCTGCCCTGCGCAGTCGGGGAGACCTGCGGCCCCGGCGGGATGGTCACGGTGCGCAGCCCGGACGGCACCCACTTCTGCCCGCTGGTCCAGCCGCCGATGATCGCCTGCCCGGTGCCCTCCCCCGGCGCGGTCCGTTATGGCACGGCGATCGCCCGCGAGGCCCTCAGCCAGCCCGACGGCGCCGACACCGGTGACAACCGCGACTCCGGCCCCGGCGACAACAGCCCCGACCGGGGCGGCACCGGCGGCGACGGCACCGCCGGCGAAGACGGCCGGCGCGTGGCCGGCGCGCAGGGTGGACGCCCACCGCGGTCCTAGCCGAAAGGTACGAAGGGTGTGGCGGCCGGGGGGCGCACCGAACCCCGAAGCTCAGGCGACCCGGCGGCCGGTCGTGGCCATCCGCCGGCCAGTCACCGAGCGTCGGTGCACGCCCAGATCGTCGCGCCACGACAGATACGTGCGGTCGGACATGCCGATGACGGACAGCCGATCGGCGAGGTCGGCGGCGAGCGCCTCGACCTCCCCCGGACGGTAGACGCACACGGCGAGGCCATGCTGATCGACGGAGGTGATCCCGGCTCGGTCACGCAGGCTGGCGTCGAGCTGATCGGCGAGCTCGTCGGGGCCCGCGATGCCGCGGGGTAGCTCGGGCCATGCGACGTCGACCATCAGACCGTTTGTGATCATGAGTCCCCTCCTCCGCTGGGCGCCGCCGTCCCGGCCGCATCTGCGAGGCCGGCAAGGTGACTGGCGGACGTTCCCTCCGCCCCCGAAGGGCATCCCCACCGGCGGTGAAACCGAATCATGACATTACGGAATGGTCTGCGATTCCGGCCCCGTTCGGCGCCTCTCCGGCATGGATTCCGCCGCCGGGCGCTTCAGCGGCGGACGATCCGGTGGCGGG
>NZ_JAMPTM010000141.1 GCF_025403375.1 Frankia gtarii | reverse complement strand
GGCCCGAACGGGGGATGCACCTGCCCACCGGGATCGTCGTCACCGACGGTCGACTCGTCGTCGCCGACGCCTGGCATCATCGGATCCTCGTCTGGGACACCGTCCCGACGGCCACCGATACCCCTCCCGACCTGGTGCTTGGCCAGCCCGACGCGGCGAGCGTGCGGGAGAACCGCGGCGGCCCGTGCGGGCCGACCACCTTCTACTGGCCGTTCGGCGTGGCCGTGATCGGCGGGCGTTTCTACGTCGCCGACACCGGCAACCGGCGGGTGCTCGGCTGGTCGGGCGGCCTGCCGTCCTCCCCCGATCGGGCGCCCGACCTGATCCTGGGCCAGCCCGATCCGACCAGCCGGGAGGACAACCGCGGGGGCCCGGCCGGACCTGACACCTTCCGCTGGCCGCACGATGTCACCGGGGACGCCGGGCGGCTGCTCGTCGCCGACGCCGGTAACCACCGACTGCTCGGCTGGATCCCTCATCCCGACGCCGACACCGCCGCGGACCTGGCCCTCGGCCAGGCCGACCTGACCAGCTGCGGCGAATTCCCCTACGCCCCCGGCCGGGCCGACACACTGCGATTTCCCTACGCCGCCGACTGTGACGGCGATCTGCTGGCCGTCGCGGACACCGCCGACAACCGGATCCTGCTCTGGGACGGCGTGGCGCGGGACACCGGCGCCCCCGCCACCGCGGTCCTCGGGCAGCCGACGTTCGCCGACACCGGGGAGAACCGCTGGTCGGGCGTCACCGCCGACACGTTCTGCTGGCCGTATGGCCTGTCCCTGCACGCTGGCCGGCTCGCCGTCGCGGACTCCGGCAACAACCGGGTCATGATCTGGGAGCGGCGGCCGTGACCGCGACACGCGCCGACGAGCGGGCCGACGAGCGGGCCGTGACGTGCCCGCCGGGCGGGCGGGTACGTCGGCGGATCGCGGTCGAGGGTGTCGTGCAGGGGGTCGGGTTCCGGCCCCATGTCTATCGGCTGGCGAGCGGCCTCGGGCTCACCGGCTTCGTCGGCAACGACTCGACCTCGGTCTTCGCGGAGGTCGACGGCGACGCCGCCGACGTGGCCGAGTTCCTGCGCCTGCTGGCGCCGTCCGCGCCGCCCCTCGCCCGCGTCGACCGGATCACGGTGAGCGATGTTCCCGGCCCGCTCCACCCGGGCGATCCCGTCCGAAGAGGCGATACCGGTCAACCTGACGGCACCCTCCACGCGGGCGGGGCCGGGTTCCGGATCGTGGCGAGCAGGGCCGCGGCCGGCGCGCGCACCATGGTGCCCCCGGACGCGGCGGTGTGCGCGGACTGCCTGCGGGAGCTGTTCGACCCGGCGGACCGGCGCTACCGCCATCCGTTCATCACGTGCACGAACTGCGGCCCCCGGTTCACGATCATCGAGGCGATGCCGTACGACCGGGCGGCGACGACGATGGCGCGTTTCCCGATGTGCGCGCGCTGCGCGGCCGAGTACACCGACCCCGCCGACCGCCGCTTCCACGCCGAGCCCATCGCCTGCCCGGACTGCGGCCCCCGGCTGTGGTTCGGCCCGGCGCGCGGACCGGCGCGCGGACCGACGGACGGACCGACGGTGACCGGTGCCGATGCGGCGCTCGCGGCGGCCCAGCGGGCGCTGGCGGCCGGCGCGATCGTGGCGGTCAAGGGCGTCGGCGGCTACCACCTCGCCTGCCACGCCGAGAACGACGATGCCCTGGCCCGGCTGCGCGACCGCAAGGGTCGACCCGACCAGCCGTTCGCGGTGATGGCCCGCGACCTGGCGACCGCGGCCGGAGTCGGGGACATCTCGCCGGCGGTGGCTGCGCTGCTGGCCGCGCCGGCCGGGCCGATCGTGGTCACCGGCCGCGTCCCGGGGGCACCGCTGTCGGACCTGGTCGCGCCGGGCAGCCCGCTCATCGGGCTGCTACTGCCGTACACGCCGATCCACCATCTGCTGTTCGCGCCGGTCCCGGGCGGCGACCCGCCGCCGCGGCTGCTGGTGATGACCAGCGCCAACCGTTCGGGGGAGCCGATCTGCTTCGACGACGTCGAGGCACGCACCCGTCTCGACGGGCTCGCCGATGCCTTCCTCACCCACGACCGGCCGATCCTGGCGCCGTGCGACGACTCGGTGGTGCGCTGCGACGACGAGCAGGTCGTGCCGTTGCGCCGGTCCCGCGGCTATGTCCCGCTGACAGTGGATCTCCCCCGCCCGGTCGGGCCGGTGCTCGCCGCCGGCGGCGAGCTGAAGAACACGCTCTGCCTGACCACCGGGCGGCGCGCCATCCTGTCCCAGCATCTCGGTGACCTGGGCAGCCTCGCGGCGATCGCGGCGTTCGAACGGTCCGGCGCGCGGATGGCGCACCTCTACGGCGTCGAACCCGCGGCCTTCGCCGCCGACCCCCATCCCGGGTACACCACCCGAGCCTGGGCGCAGCGGACCGCCGGCGCCGAGCGCCCCCTGCGGCTGGTGCAGCATCACCACGCGCATGTGGCGGCGCTGCTCGCCGAGCACGGCCGGCTGGGCGAACCCGCCGTCGGCGTCGCCTTCGACGGCACCGGCTACGGCGGCGACGGCACGATCTGGGGCGGCGAGGTGCTCCTCGTCGGCTTCGACGTCACCCGCGCCGAGCGCATCGCCCACCTGCGCCCGGTCCCGCTGCCCGGCGGCGACGCCGCGGTGCGCAACCCGTGCCGGGTGGCCCTGGCCCACCTGGCGGCGGCGGGCCTGCCCTGGTCCGCGGACCTGGCCCCGGTGCGGGCCTGCTCCGCCGCGGAGCGCGCGGCCCTGCGCACCGCCCTGGACCGGGGCATCGCCTGTGTGCCCAGCAGCAGCATGGGCCGACTGTTCGACGCGGTGGCGGCGCTGCTCGGGGTGCGCCAGCGGACCACCTACTCCGCGCAGGCCGCCGTCGAGCTGGAGGCCCTCGCTGCCGGGCCGCTCGCTGCCGGCGCGGGTGGGTGGCCGCTTGCCTTCGGGCTGGCGGACGGCGTCCTGGCTCCGGCGCCGGTGCTGGCGGGCCTCGTCGACGGCCTGCGGGCAGGTGTGGCGGTGTCCACGCTGGCCGGTGCGTTCCACCTCGCCGTCGCGGCTGCGGTGACCCGCGTCGCCGAGGTCGCCCGGCGACGGCACGGCGTCGGCCTGGTCGGGCTGACCGGCGGGGTCTTCGCCAACGTCGTGCTGCTGCGGGCCTGCCGGGCCCGCCTGGCCGACGCCGGTTTCGACGTCCTCGTTCACCAGGTGGTGCCGCCGGGCGACGGCGGGCTGGCCCTCGGCCAGGCGGCCGTCGCGGCGCTGGCCGGCGGTCCGGATCCGACGCCGGTATCCGGCGGGAAGGGAGCTTGACGCGATGTGCCTGGGGATACCCGGCCGGATCACCGAGATCTGGGATGACCGCGGCACCCGGATGGCGCTCGTCGACTTCGGCGGCGTCATCAGGTCCGTGTGCCTGGCCTACCTGCCCGACGCGACCGTCGGGCAGTACACGATCATCCATGCCGGTTTCGCGTTGACAAGAGTGGACGAGGACGCGGCGCGGCAGACGCTGGCGATGTTCCGCGAACTCGGGCTGCTCGACGCGGAACTCGGCGCGGCCGAAGCCGAGGTGGGGCCTTGAAGTACCTGACGGAGTTCCGCGACCCGGAGCTGGCCCGGTGGCTGCTCGACGCGATCGCCGCCACCGCGACCCGGCGCTGGACGCTGATGGAGGTCTGCGGCGGGCAGACGCACGCGATCATCCGGCACGGACTCGACCAGCTCCTCGCCGACCAGGTCGAGTTCATCCACGGGCCCGGCTGCCCGGTCTGCGTGACGCCGCTGGAGATGATCGACCGGGCGCTGGCGATCGCCGCCCGCCCGGAGGTGATCTTCTGCTCGTTCGGCGACATGCTGCGGGTGCCGGGCAGCGGCACGGACCTGTTCTCGGTGAAGGCCCGCGGCGGGGATGTCCGGGTGGTCTACTCGCCGCTCGACGCCGTCCACCTCGCCGAGGCGCACCCCGACCGGCAGGTCGTGTTCTTCGCGGTCGGCTTCGAGACGACCGCGCCGGCCAACGCGCTGGCGGCGGTGACGGCGCGGCGCCGCCGGCTGGCGAACTTCTCGATGCTCGTCAGCCACGTGCTGGTCCCGCCGGCGATGAGTGCGGTCGCCACCGCCCCGGGCAACCGGGTGCAGGCCTTCCTCGCCGCCGGCCACGTGTGCACGGTGATGGGCATCGACCAGTACGAGCCGCTGGTCGCCGAGCACCGGATGCCGATCGTCGTCACCGGGTTCGAGCCGTTGGACCTGCTCGACGGGGTACGTCACGCCGTCGAGCAGCTCGAGGCAGGCCGGGCCGAGCTCGCCAACGCCTACGAGCGGGCGGTGCAGCCCGACGGCAACCCGGCAGCCCGGAAGATCCTGGCGGAGGTGTTCACAGTGTGCGATCGGGCCTGGCGGGGCATCGGGACGATCCCGGACTCCGGCTGGCGGCTCGCGGACGCGTGGCGCGACTTCGACGCGGAGATCCGCTTCGACGTCGGCGGGCTCACCGTCGCCGAACCGGCGGCGTGCCGCAGCGGCGCGGTGCTGCAGGGACTGATCCGGCCGCCGGACTGCGCGGCGTTCGGCACATCCTGCACGCCGCGCCGCCCGCTGGGGGCGACGATGGTCTCGGCGGAGGGGGCATGCGCCGCCTACTTCCAGTACCGGCGTCTCGCCCCGGCCGGCGCCGCTGCGACCCTGGGGCTCCCCGGGCCGGCTGCCGGGCTGCAGACATGACGGACCTGGCAGACATGGCGGACATGGCCGGGTGGGCCTGCCCGGCCCCGCTGCGCGACTATCAGCGAATCGTGCTGGGCCACGGCGGCGGCGGCGTACTCACCAGCGAGCTGATCGAACATCTGTTCCTGCCCGCGTTCGCCGCCGGCAGCTCGACGACGCGGCGCGATCCGACCTCGGCACTGGCGGACGCGGCACTGGCGGACGCGGCGGTCCTTCAGATCGGCGGGATCAGGCTGGCGTTCACGACGGACTCCTACGTCGTGCGGCCGCTGTTCTTCCCCGGCGGTTCGATCGGCGAACTCGCCGTCCACGGCACCGTCAACGACCTCGCCTGCCGCGGCGCGGTCCCGCTGGCGCTGTCGGCCGGGTTCATCCTGGAAGAGGGGCTGGAGCTCGACGTCCTCGGCCGGGTGGCGCAGGCGATGGGCCGCGCCGCCGCCGCGGCCGGGGTGCGACTGGCCACCGGCGACACCAAGGTCGTCGAGCGCGGCCTGGCCGACGGGCTGTACGTCAACACCAGCGGCATCGGACTCGTCCCGCCCGGGGTGGACGTCCGGCCCGACCGGGCGGCGCCCGGCGACCGGATCATCGTCTCCGGACCGATCGGCGAGCACGGGATCGCGGTGCTCAGCGTGCGCGAGGGGCTGGAGTTCGGCGGCGACGTCCACTCCGACACCGCGGCGTTGCACGGGCTGGTCGCCGCCATGCTGGCCGCGACCGTTCCCGGGGTGCACGCGCTGCGCGACCCGACCCGCGGGGGGCTGGCGACCGCGCTGTGCGAAGTCGCCGCCGCGGCCGGGGCCGGCATCGAGTTCACCGAGTCCGCCGTGCCGGTGCCGCCCGTGGTCGAGGCGGCCTGCGGCTTCCTCGGCCTCGACCCGCTGCATGTGGCCTGCGAGGGCCGGCTCGTCGCGTTCGTCGCCGCGGCCGACGCCGACGCGGTGCTCGCCGCGATGCGCGCGCACCCGGCGGGCCGCGACGCCGTCGTCATCGGCTCCGTCACCGCGGAACATCCGGGGGTCGTCGTCGCCCGCACGGCGTTCGGCGGCAACCGCATCGTCGACCGGCCGCTCGGCGAACAACTCCCCCGCATCTGCTGAGGCGCCGACCGAGCGCGGCCGTCCGAGCGGTGGACACGCTCGGCGCGCACTCCAGCCGCCTGAGCCGTACGCGACCCTCGACTTCGACTACGCCCACGCCCGTCAGCCTTCCCGCGCCGAAATTCGTCCTCGTATGCGGTCTGTCGCCCTATCTTGATGCGTGGACACAGCGACCTCGGGTGAACAAATATGGATCTTCGGGTTCATGACGGTCAACCTTGTCGCGGGAACCGTGGCGCCCGCAGCCGTCCGCCGACGGTTCGGTGACACGGCAGCGCGCACTTTCAAGCGTCGCGCCGGTACAGCGATCGGCAGCGCGCTCACCGTGTGGATGGCAGTCTTCTGGGGATTCACCTATGCGGCCATCAGCGCGGGGCTGTTGCTGGTGTTGTTCCTCGTCGAGCGTTACCCCCGTCAGCGAGCACGCTCAGGGAGGCTGAAGACCACGGGCACGCACCCAGAGACACACCCGTGACCATGCGCCAGCAGAGTCGGTAAGCGACTACCTGGCGTCTCGAGAGCGATTCGGACTTACTCGGCCAGGGGCCTGTCGCTCCGACCGGGCTCAGCCGGCGGCGCCGATCCGCACCGCGCAGTCGGTGGCGGCCAGGTAGACCTGGCGGCGGCCACCGGGGTCGAGGGTGACGGTCGACGCGTCGTGCGTCGCGGTCACGAAGTCGACGTTCTCCCCGCTGGCGACGTCGCGCAGCACCAGTTCGCAGGTCTCACTGCCGTTGAAGTCCTTGATCAGAACCTCGACGCGACTGGGAGCGCTGAAGGCGCTGCTGTCACCGGTCTGCTGGACGATGAACGGCAAGGTCGCGTCGCCGCCGCCGGGCAGGGCGGTGAGCCGGCAACCCGGCGAGGACGGGGTGACGTCGAGGTCGAAGCGGCCGGTCTGATGGACCTGGAACGTCCTGTCCCCCCAGGTGGTGTCGGGCGCAGCCACGCCGGCCGGGTTGTCGACACCGTGCAGCGACACCGTGCAGCCGACGTCGTCACCCGTCTGGCGGTCGGCGATGAGCAGCCGCCACGGCCCGGCGGCAGTGTAGGTGAAGGTGCTCGTCCCGCCGCCGCCGGCGCTGTCACCGCGGGTCAGCAGCACGGCGGTGACGGCCGCAGCCGCCAGCACCACCACTGCGACGCCCAGTCCGAGCAGCCTGCCGCGGTGCCGACGCCGTGGCCCGCCGGCGGGATCCCCCGGGGACGACTCTCCCCCGGCCGCGCCCGACAGATTCCAGGGCGGGGTACCGCCGGCCACCCCCGAGACGCCGTCGCGCCCCCCGACGGGCGGCTCGCCGCCAACCGGGATCGGCGGGGGCGACGGGATCGACGGCGGCGGGCCGCTGGACGGCGCCGGCGTCTGGACGGTCAAGGTGACGTCCAGCGCGGCCCCGTCCAGGCGACCCGAGCCATCGTGGCGGCCTCCGTCCTTCGTGTCCGTGCCCGCTGTGGCTCCGCCCGCCGACGCGCCGAGGCCCGCCGTGTCCACAAGGGCGGCGCGCAGGTCCGCGGCCGTGGGTCGCTCGCCGGGCTCGCGGGACAGTGACCGGCGGACGAGCTCGCGCAGCGGCGGCGCGATCCGCGCGTAGTCAACCCTGGGTTCCTCGTGGACGATCCGGTAGGTCACCGCGTCGGACGGGCCCTCCCCGTACGGCGGTTGCCCGGTGGCGCCGTAGCCGACCAGGGCGCCCCAGGCGAACACGTCGGAGGCTGCCTCGACCTCGCCGACGGTGATCTGCTCGGGGGCCAGCCACGCCGGCGTCCCGATCAGGGTGCCGGTCGCGGTGAGCTGGCCCGCGTCGCGCACCGCGGCAACTCCGAAGTCGATGACGATCGGCCCGGTCGCCGTCCACATGACGTTGGACGGCTTGAGATCGCGATGGATGAGGCCGGTCGTGTGGATCGAGACGAGCGCGTCGGCCAGCCCGGCCGCGAGCCGCACCTGGTCGGCCACGCCGAGCGCGCCGTGACGGGTGAGGTGCTGGCCCAGGGTGGGGGCGGCGAGGAACTCGGTGGCCAGCCACGGCGGTTCGGCGGTGATGTCGAAGTCGAGCAGCTTGGCGGTGTGCCGGCCGCTGACCCGGAAGCAGGCCTGCAGCTCGCGTTGGAACCGGACCCGGAAGCTCGGCTGGTCGGCCAGCTCCGAACGGATGATCTTGATCGCGACCCGACCGAGCGGGCCGTCGCCGAGGTAGACCACCCCCATGCCGCCGCCGCCGAGCCGGCCGAGCAGGCGATGGGGCCCGACCTGGACGGGGTCGGTAAGGCGCAGAGTCGCAACCGCGGCCTGCTCCGGGTCGGTTGACATGACGCGATCTTCTCCTCGGCCCGGACCGCGGCCGCGCCGAGCCCACGGGTGGACAACCCCCGCCGGTACTGGACGCCGCGGTGACAAATCATCTGGATCGTAGCGAGCCCACACTTGTCCGCCCACGGTCGTCGGCTTTCCGACCTCGACAAACGCTGCGGGGCTGTGGACCACAGCGGTTATCCACAGCCCCGGACCGCGGGGCCGCCGACCCGTACGGATGGCCGTAGGGTGGCAAAATGACCTTGCCGCCCGGCCCCGAGGGGCGTCCCGCCGAGCCGTCGGGCGCTCCAGCCGCAGCCACCGCCACCGCCACAGCCACAGCCACCGGCAGTGCCGCGGCGCAGGTCCTGCGGCGGATCTTCGGCTACGAGTCGTTCCGGTCGGGCCAGCGGGAGATCATCGAGCACGTCGTCGACGGCGGCGACGCGCTGGTCCTCATGCCCACCGGCGGTGGCAAGTCGCTGTGCTACCAGATCCCCGCTCTCGTCCGCCCGGGCACCGGGATCGTGGTGTCCCCGCTCATCGCCCTCATGCAGGATCAGGTCGACGCGCTGCGGGCGCTCGGCGCGCGGGCCGGCTTCCTCAACTCCACCCAGGACCTCGACGAGCGACGGGCGGTCGAGGCGGCCTTCCTCGCCGGCGAGCTCGACCTGCTCTACCTCGCGCCGGAGCGGCTGCGTGTCGAGGCGACGCTGCGCCTGCTCGACCGGGGCTCGATCGCGCTGTTCGCGATCGACGAGGCGCACTGCGTCGCGCAGTGGGGGCACGACTTCCGGCCCGACTACCTGATGCTGTCGATGCTGCACGAACGCTGGCCGAGCGTGCCGCGGGTCGCCCTCACCGCGACCGCCACCCCGGAGACGCACAGGGAGATCACCACCCGGCTGGGTCTGGCGGACGCCTACCACCACGTCGCGGACTTCGACCGGCCGAACATCCAGTACCGCATCGTGCCGAAGAAGGAGCCGAAGGCGCAGCTGCTGCACCTGCTACGCACCGAGCACCCCGGCGACGCGGGCATCATCTACTGCCTGTCGCGGGCGTCCGTCGAGAAGATCGCCGAGTTCCTGGCCGGCCAGGGGATCCCCGCGCTGCCGTACCACGCGGGGCTCGACTCCCGGGTCCGGGCCGAGAACCAGGCCCGTTTCCTGCGCGAGGACGGCATCGTCATGGTCGCGACGATCGCCTTCGGCATGGGCATCGACAAGCCGGATGTCCGTTTCGTCGCCCACCTCGACCTGCCGAAATCCGTCGAGGGGTACTACCAGGAGACCGGGCGTGCCGGTCGGGACGGCCTGCGCTCCACCGCCTGGCTGGCCTACGGCCTGCAGGACGTCGTCCAGCAGCGTCGGCTCATCGACGCCTCCCCCGGCGACGCGGCGCACCGCCGCCGGCTGAGCACCCATCTCGACGCCATGCTCGCCCTGTGCGAGACGGTCGAGTGCCGCCGCGTCGGCCTGCTCGCCTACTTCGGTCAGCACGGCACCGCGGCCTGCGGCAACTGCGACACCTGCCTCGAACCACCGCAGTCCTGGGACGGCACCGTCGCCGCCCAGAAGCTGCTCTCCACCGTGCTGCGCCTCGACCGGGAGCGTCATCAGCGTTTCGGCGCCGGCCACATCATCGACATCCTGCTCGGCCGGTCGACACCCAAGGTCGCCCAGCATCACCACGACACCCTGACCGTCTTCGGCGTGGGTGAGGATCTGCGCGAGCTCGAATGGCGCGGGGTCGTGCGTCAGCTGCTGGCCCAGGGGCTGCTCGCCGTCCAGGGCGAGCACGGCACGCTGGCGCTCACCGAGGCCAGCGCCGACGTGCTGCGCGCAACGCGCACGGTCGCGCTGCGCCGCGAGCCCGAGCGGGTCGCGAGGTCGAGCGCCCGCTCCGGCGGTGACGCCGCGGGCCAGGGCGGGGGCCGGAGCCGGCGTGCCGCACCGGTGGATCTGCCGGCGCAGGCGGCGCCGGTGTTCGAGAAGCTGCGGGCGTGGCGCGGCGTCACCGCGAAGGAGCAGAGCGTCCCCGCCTACGTGATCTTCCACGACGCGACGCTGCGCGAGATCGCCACCCGGATGCCGACGGCCCTCACCGAACTCGCCACCATCAGCGGCGTCGGCGAAAACAAGCTCGCCAAATACGGCCAGCAGCTCCTCGACGTCCTCGCCGACACCGCCGAGGCACCCGAACCGGACTGACCCGAGCCGAACCGACCTGCCCTGGCGCCGATCAGCTGCCCGCTGGGTTCACCCTCCTTGGTGCGAGATGAACGGAAATCCGGGCGGGGCGCGAAGGGATCCCGACCATCCCGCCCGCATGAGGAAAAAAGCACGAAAGGCACGGCGGCCGTGCACGGAGCGGTGCGCGGGAAATCGCGGTGCCGCAGAGTATGCGTCGAGCGGGCCGTTCGCGCCGGCTCCCGCGGGCTGCGCGCCGGGCGTGGCAACGAGGGCCGGCGGACCGTCCCGGAGCAAGCCAGAGCAGGGCGAATCGGCTAGGATCAATCGGCCGATGTCTCCCTCCGCTGCCCCGGGAAGAGCGATCTCGCATGCCGGATCCGCGCCTTGGCCCGTTCCCCGCCGACTTTCGCGTACACGGTCTGCGCACGCACAGCGAAGCCGGCGCGGGCGACGATTTCGAACAGATGATCGCGCAGCTCGTCGATGCGCTACATCCCGGCGCCCGCCAGATAAACGTCAACCCGGGTGACACCGGGATCGACGTGTTATTTGGCCGCCTCGACGACCGGATCATCGTCTGGCAGGCCAAATACTTCCTGCCGCAAGTCCGGGAGCACCACCGCGGACAGATCCGGGACTCGTTCCGGGCCGCGGTGCGCAATGCGCGCGAGCACGGCTACCGGATCGACCGGTGGATTCTCTGCGTTCCCTGTTCGATGGACCATCCCACGGCGATGTGGTGGGATCGCTGGCGGCGCGAGCAGCAGGCGGCGACCTCGATCCGCATCGAGGTGTGGGACGAGAGCGGCCTGCGGGCCCGGCTCGGCCGGCCGGTGGCCGCGCACGTGCGCGCCGCCTACTACGCCTGGCCCCGCGCGGCCGGCTACGCCTGGTCGGGCGCGGCGAACGGGCCGACGTCAGCCGCCGCCACCCCGCCGGCACGGCGCGCCGCACCCGCCGACGTGTCCTGGTCTGGCGGGGAGACGGTGCATGTGGCCGCCCGCGCCTGCCTGCTGGAGGGCGACCCGCGGGAGCGGCGCGGCGGCGACGAGTCCTGGGTGCTGCGGGAGGGGACCGCCTCGCTGACCGGTCCGGCGCCGCGCCCGGTGTGGTTCCGCCACGTCCTCGTGCGCCGGCCCGGGTTCGCGGCGGACGCGCAGCTCGCGACCGTGGACAGCCAGATCCGCCTGCTCGCCGAGATCGGCGGGCGTCCCGGCCTCCCCGAACTGATCGAGGGCCAGGTGACGCCGGTGGAGGCGGGCCTGCTTTCCGGCCGGCTGGCGGGCCCTACCTGGCGGGAGGTCTTCGGCCCCGCGCGCCGCGCCGACCGGGGGGCTACCCGAGCCCGTCTCCGCCCGGTGCGGCCGACCGGTCCCAACTGCCCGTCCCCGCGATCCACGGCAGGCCCGAGGCCCTGGGCAACGCCGCCGGCGCAGGGGCGCGAAGCGGCGGCCCGCACGTGGGCGCCGAACCTGGCGAACGCCGCCGCCCTGCTGCGCACCGCCGCCGACGCGGCTGACCTCCTCGCGACCCTGCACGAGGCGGGGCACAGCCACCGAGCCCTGACCCCCGACGGCCTGATTTTGCCGGGTCCCGTCGCGCACCCGACGCCGCCGACGCTGCGCGACCTGGGACTCGCCACGGTGACCCGCCGCGCCGGGGAGGGGCCGGCCGAGTACCGGGCCCCCGAGCAGGATCGGCTGGGACTGCACGTCCCGCGGGTGGGGGTGCGCACGGACGTCTTCCGGCTGGCGGCCATGACCTACCACTGCCTGACCGGCGTCCTACCTGCGCGCGGCGGACCGGCGCCGCTGCGGGGACTCCCGCTGCCGTTCCCGGTGCCGGACACCCTCGACGAGGTGCTGGTGCGGGCGCTCGACTCGGACCCGGCCCGTCGCCCCGCCCGCATCCGCGTCCTCGCCGACGCCCTGCGGGTCGGCGCCGACCATCTCGCCCGCTCCGGCTACTGACGGCCCCCGGGTACGGGTACGGGTACGGGTACGCCGCCGCTTCGGGATGCTTCAGGGCTATGCCGACGCTACGGGGTCGAGGCGGCGGCGCAGACCGTTGATCGGGCCAGGGCCAGGATGGCGCCGGCGGTCGGCTGGTCGGGGGTGATGCCACCGTGGGCGAACCGGGGCGGGATGCGGGTCAGCGCAAGGCGGTCGCCGCCCTTGGGCAGGTCGTCGAGGCAGATGTGGGTGCCGTCGTCGCGCAGCGCGGTGTCGCTGCGGCCAGCCGCGAGGGCGGGGAACTGCGCGCGCAACGCCGTCACGAACGCCGCCGCGGCCTCGGAGTCGTGCATCAGGTCGAACGCGCTCGTCCCGCCCGCGGCCGACGCGCCGGCCGTCGGTGTGGCCCCGGATGACGGCCCGCCGGATCCCGCGGCGCCACTGGAACCTCCGCACGCCGCGAGAACGGCAACGAGGAGGGTCAGGGCGAGTACCCGCCAGTTCTTCATCGGCTCCCCTTGCTCGTGGAAGGAGCAGAGGCTAGCCGGCGTGGCCGGACGCCCAGCCGTCGGGGGCGGCCGGCGCACGCCGTCGGCAGCCGACGGTGGCGCTTCGGACGATGGACCCGCCCACGTCGACCCACGCCGTAGCTGCCCTGTTGGTGCAACCTTGTTCCCGGGGTAACGGGAAATGTTGCGCACCCCGACGCCTCGGTCGACTTTCCCTGCCCCCACAGGCATCCCGGCGGGCGTATTGCCATGACCGCCAGGAAGCCATCTCCGGAATGCGCTGTCCGCAGGTTGTGCCGCGTGCGGTTGACCGGTGCGCACCCGGGGAACCCGCTGTAGTCACAGGCCAGCTGCCCGCCCGACGCGTTCATCCAGCGTTACCAGCGATACCGCCACAGTCAACAGCGCCTTTCCCTGGCAGCGGTAGGAACAACTAGGGACATGTCGGCCCGGGATCGGGCAAGTCGGTTGGACGAGCCTGCGGGGGGTCTGATTGCATATCACCCTGACGGGGGTGACCGGAAGCGCGCCAGACCCATACGAGAGAGAGCAGCAAGGACGGGATGACGACACGAGCTCGAGAGCTGTTCCAACGATCGCGCGCGCTACTCGAAAACTCCCGCGGGGTCGCCGCGCAGCTCCTCGCTTCGCCCGGGGTGCACTCCCGCCCGGCCGTCTCCCCCGTCGCGGCACCGCCGTCGACCCCTGCGCCGGGCCACGCCGGCTCGCCGACGCAGCCGGCGGTCCCACCCACCGCTCCTCCTGGGACCTCCGTCGCCCAGCCCACGAACGCCGCTGCGCCGACGGCCACGCCCGCGGCGACGGCCACGCAGGCGCTGTCGGCGATCTGCGCCGACGTCGCCCTGCGCGATCTGAACCTGGTGGACGGCCTGCTCTCCCAGCTCGAGGAGATGGAGGCCCGAGAGGGAGACGCGGAGCGGCTCGCCGAGCTCTACCAGCTTGACCATCTGGCCGCCCGGCTACGCCGTAACGCCGAGAACCTGCGCATCCTCGCCGGGCGGGACGCCAACGAGACGGTGTCGGAGACCGCGGCGCTGGTCGACGTGATCCGCGCGGCCATGTCCTCCATCGACCACTACTCGCGCGTCACCATCGGTCGCGTGGTACCGCTCGGCATCGTCGGGTTCGCCGCGGAGGATGTCGGCCGGCTGCTGGCGGAGCTGCTCGACAACGCCACCAAGTCCTCCCCACCGACGACGCCGGTGCGCGTCGGTGTGCACCTGACCGAGCAGGGCAGCGCGCTGCTGCGGGTCGAGGACGAGGGCATCGGCCTGCCACCGGAGCGGATGCGCCGGCTCAACGATCGGCTGCGCGCCGCCCCGAGGCTCGACGACGACGCCGTGCGGCACATGGGGCTGGCCGTTGTGGGCCGAATCGCGGCCCGGCACGAGATGCGCACCTGGCTCGACCGGCGCCACCCGCACGGGACGACCGCCTCGGTGCTGCTGCCCGCGGCGCTGATCTGCGAACTACCCGAGGCAAGCTGGTCGGGCGCCCAGACCGTGACCGCCGCGCCCGCCGCCGCCGCCGTACGCACCTTCGGGTCCTCGGCGCACATCGCCGCGCCCGTCGGACTGCCGCAACGCCGGGCCGCGCATCTGGCCCGCCCGCGCCCGGCCGCGCCGGCAGCCCACTCCGCGCGGGCCGCCCCGGCCGCACCGGTGCTGCGGCCCGTCCCGAGTCCGCTGCCGAACCCGGGCCCGAACCCGGGCTCGGGCCCGGCAGCGGGCGAGGCCACCGCCAGCGGCCTGCCCCGCCGGGTGTCACGCAGTCTGAGGAACGGCACCGGGCCGCTCGCGGCCCCGCCGCCACCAGCGCCGTCGGCGGTAGCGGTAGCGCCGTCGGCGGCAGCGGTCGCCGGTCGGGAAGCGGACCACGAACGGCTGCTCGCCGATCTCGACGCGTTCACCGAGGGGGAACGCGCCGCCCGGGACGAGCAGCGAGGGGCCTGAGAAGCAACCTTGACGTCCTCCCCCGCCTGAAGGCAGGGAACCTCTAGGGAAAGAAGAACCACCGGTGAACGATCCAGGGCGGCGTTTCCTCTCCGGCCTCAGGGCCGGGGCATCCACTCCGAGCCCATGGTGACGGGCACGACCCATCTCCAGGGACGCGACGATTTCACCTGGCTCATCAACGACTTCGTCGCCAGGGTGCACGGGGTCTCCCACGCCCTGATCCTTTCGTCCGACGGGCTGTCTCTCACCGCCTCGGACACTGTCGGCATCGTCGAGAGCGAGCAGCTCGCCGCGATCGCCAGCGGGATGCTGAGCCTCGCCCGCAACAGCGCCGCGCTGTTCGACAAGGGAACCTGCGAACAGATCATCGTCCGGCTGTCGTCGGGATATCTGCTGTTCATGGGCATCGATGACGGTGCGGGCCTCGCGGTGCTCACCGACGCTGACTGCGACATGAAGGTCGTGGCCTACGAGATGACCCAGTTCGTGCTGCACGCCGGCCATGCGCTGACCCCACAGACCCGCGCGGACCTGCGCCGGGTCCTCGCCGGCCCGCAGCGGTAGTGCCAGGACGTTTGCCGGTGCCGTGCCGGAACCGGACCCTGCAGTGCCGAGACAACCAAGGATCGTGATCACGATGCCGCTGGACAGCGCGCCGGGACCGTCGGCGCGGACGCCGCGGACACGCAGCCGGCGCATCCGCCCGTACGCGTTGACCGGGGGCCGCACCAGGGCCCGCCACCACCTGCTGGTGGAGACGCTGGTCTCGGTTCCCAGTTACGACCCGGCGCTGAGCGAGTCACTGATGCCCGAGTCGAAGGCGCTCTACGAACGGGCCCGCGCGCAGCTGTCGATCGCCGAACTGTCGGCGATGCTGTCGATCCCCCTCGGGGTCGTCCGCGTGCTCATCAGCGACCTCGCCACCCAGGGGGCGGTGTTCGTCCATCCGACGGCGCACGCCTACTCCCATGACCGGGGCGTGCTGGAGCGGATCCTCAGCGGCCTGCGGGAGCTGCCGGTCTGAGCGGGAACACCCCTGGGGAGGCCACGGTCGCCGACGACGACCCGGAGCAGTTGACGATCTCGGCGAAGATCGTGATCGCCGGCGGATTCGGCGTCGGCAAGACGACGCTGGTCGGCTCGGTGTCGGAGGTGCCGCCGATCAACACCGAGGCGTGGATGACCGAGGCCAGCGAAGGCATCGACGATCTGCCCCCGCACGGGGAAAAGACCACGACGACGGTCGCCATGGACTTCGGCCGCATCTCACTCGACTCCGACCTGGTGCTCTACCTGTTCGGCACGCCGGGCCAGGCGCGGTTCTGGTTCCTGTGGGACGACCTGTCCCGCGGCGCGCTGGGCGCGATCGTCCTGGCCGACACCCGCCGGCTCGACCAGTCCTTCGCCGCGGTCAACTACTTCGAGCACGACTCGACGGTGCCGTTCCTCGTCGCGGTGAACCTGTTCGACGGCCGGCTGTGGCACGACCTCGACGAGGTGCGCGAAGCCCTCGCCCTGCGCCCCGGCATCCCACTGATCACCTGCGACGCGCGGAACCCGGCCTCGACCGCCGAGGCCCTGCGCGAACTGGTCCGCTACGCCATGTCCCTGGCCTGAACCATCCCTGGCCTGAACCATCCCTGGCCTTGATCCACCGCACCTGGCCTGACCCTCGAGGAGCACGCACCCATGCCCAAAATCCTGATCGTCGGCGCCGGTCAGTCGGGCCTGCAGCTCGCCCTGACCCTGCGGGAGCACGACTACGACGTCACGTTGATGTCGGCACGCACCCCCGCGGAGATCCGATCCGGCCGGGTGATGTCCACCCAGGCCATGTTCCACACGGCGCTGCAGCACGAACGCGACCACGGCCTGAACCTGTGGGAGGCCGACGCGGTCGGGATCGAGGGGCTCGGCGTGTCCCTGGCCGCGCCGGATGGCACCCGGGCGCTGGACTGGTTCGGCCGGCTCGACCATCCCGCCCAGTCCATCGACCAGCGGGTGAAGATGGCCGGCTGGGCGGAGCTGTTCGAGGAACGCGGCGGCAAGTTCATCGTCTCCGGGGTCACCACCTCCGACCTGAACTCCCTCGCCGAGCTGTACGACCTGGTCATCGTGGCTGCGGGCAAGGGCGAGCTGGTCGGCCTGTTCGACCGCGACGCCGACCGCTCGCCGTACACCGCCCCGCAGCGCGTGCTGTCACTGGCCTACGTGCACGGGCTCGCCCCGCGCCCCGAGCACCTGTCTCTTATACACAACT
>NZ_JAMPTM010000140.1 GCF_025403375.1 Frankia gtarii | reverse complement strand
GCCGAGCTCCGCTCGGGGTCAGTGATCAGTTCGCCGATACGGTTCTGCGGCCGGGACCATGCGGGTCGGCTGTCGATGGCTCGCGAGGCTGGACGGGGTGCGGCGGCACGGAATTCGGGCTGCCCGGAGCGGGCGGTCCTCGCGCAGGTGAGCGGGTGAGGTGTTCGACGGGGAGGCGCGGGCGGATCGGGACCGTGCGTCGCCGCATCGGGCTCACCCTGCGGTGCGGTCGGCGGCCGGTCCGCCGGGAAGCTGGGCGCCAATCAGGGGACAGCAAAAAGAAGAGCCTGACGAGGGAAGCCGGCCCTGTCGCCGTCCTCGCCACCGGCGGGCAGGCCATCAGCGAGCTGGAGGTGCTGTTCTCTCGTCACCCGCTGGTGCACGGTCCCCCGCGGGGGACGCTCCCAGTACGACCGGCTGGCTGCCTGGGCACGGCCGCTGCGCGTGGCTCGGCTCGTCCAGGAGCGCGCCGGCCTTCTCGACGAGCGTGCGGATGGACGACCGGGCCGTGACGTGCCGGGCCCGGTCGGTCAGGGTGCGCGGGCCGGGGCTGGCGGCCGGGAGCGCCCGGTGAGCGTGCCCGGGACCTGTCGGGCGAGCGTCCGGTCTACTCGTCAGCGAGGAGGCGGAGCAGGCGGACGCCAGGGAAGTCGGTCGGCAGCGCCGGCAGGTGGAATGTGCTGGGCTCGTCGAAGATGGGCTGGCCGGATGGCCGGCGGGTGTAGGGAGCCCAGCCGTAGTCGACGCCGTCGTCGGCGTCGTAGGCGGTCCAGACCACGCTCTCCTGCTCGCCGTCGCGTAGCGGCCGGACGGAGAACGCGTGGGCCTGAAGACCGCCGGGGAGCATCTCGATGATCTGCGGGACGGCGAAGGTGAACCGGCGGGCGTGCAGGGTGCGGGCGAGGTCGGCGGCGCGGGTCTCGAAGTCGGCGCGGGCGTTCTCGCCGTGCACGTAGTCGTAATCGGAGAGGATCTGCCTACGGTCCCCGTCAAGGATGACGATCGCCGGGTAGTCGGTCATCCGGATGGACTGCTGCACGCGGTCCACGACGTCGGTCACCAGGGTCCAGGTGGCGTCGTTCATCGCGGCCTCCAGCGGGGTCCAGGAATACCGTTCCAGCTTTCCTTGGCGGTGGAACGGCGGTGGGGGGTGTAGCCGGCTCGTGGGCCTGTCCACGGTATGCGTCGGTGTACGTCCCGTGTCGCCACGACCCCGCCTATGATCATCTGTTGTGGTGCAGGTCCTGGCGGACGCGGACAATCTCGCGGCCCGGTGGATGACGGTGACGATGCGGATCGTCGGCGGCTACGGGTGCGCGGTGACGGCCGCGGGCGCGTCCGGGCGGCTGGCGGCGGTGCGCTGGCCGGCGGACAGCCGGCTGGTGGCCGCCGAGGGCTGGCAGCGCGCGGACCTCGCGCTCGCCGACGCCTACCGCAGCGACAGTCAGCCGCTGCTGCTGGTGACGGGCGACGGCGATTTCGCGTACCTCGCGAGCCGGCATCCCGGGCCGGTCGCGGTCGCCGGGGTGCTGGTCGCCCGTGCGCTACGGGAGGCCGCGACCGTGATCGATCTGGCCCGGGACGGCGCTGGTCCGCTGGTGCGATGGTTGGACCGGGTCAGCCTGGCCTGACACCGGCCGCGTGCCCCTGTGGGCGGTGCCGGCGGGGCGGTCAGGGGCGGGTGCGCCGTTGCAGGTTCTCGTCGAGCAGTGCACGCAGCAGGACGAGGCCGGGTCCGGCCCCGGGGTTCAGGGGAATCGAGAAGATGTAGTCCGACCCGTCGAACGCGTCGAAGACCGGCGTGCCGTCGCGCTTGCGCTGGTAGGGGACCATCCCAGACTCGTGGCCCTCCTCCTCGTCCCAGAGCACCCACAGGATTACGTGCATCTCGCCGTCGTCCTCCAGCAGCGGGCCACCGGTGTACGGGGAGCGCAGCCGGACTTCGTCGTCGCCGTCGATGACGACGGGCCTGCTGATCTGCGGAACGGCCAGGATGAGGCGTTCGAGATCGATACGGTTCGCCTCCTCGGCGACCTGCCGCTCGAACTCTTCCGCGCGGGCGGGGTCACGCAGGTAGGCCGAGTTGCTCAGCGTCCGCGAGGGCTCTCCTTCCAGGACCGCGATCGCGGGTTGGTCTCCTTTCGCCAGGGCTTCCTGGACCTCCTTGACGGTCATGTCGACCAGGACGTGGGATTCGAGGTTCATCAGCGGTGTCCTCTACGTGGCGCGGGCTCGCAGCGGCAGCCCGGTCCGGACGCCCGCGCGGGGCATGGCGGACCGGCCTTCGCCACCAGTCTGATCGCGCCAGGACGGTGGGCACCACACCGGGAGCGCCCTCACCACCCGTCGCCCTCGGGCCGTCCGTCACAGCCTTCCTACTCGTGTCGATGTCTGTCCCGGTACATCGCCGGAGCGCGCTGCCGTGATGGAGTCGTGCGCCCGAGCTGCTGCTTGCCCGGTCGTCACGTTCGTCCTCCATGGCGGAGTCGCCTCCTGCGCCGGTGGAAAGGCTGTCGCCGCCGGCGGCTCGCGCAGGGCGCCGATGCGCGCAGGACGAGGTCCGCGAGGTCGACGCGTCCGACGATCTCCCGGGTGGGCCAGTGGATCAGTAGTCCGCAGGTCAGGCAGCAGTAGTGGCCCCTCCACCAGGCCGAGCCCGGGTCGGTTTCCCTGCCCCGGTGGACCGGTGCGAATCCGCCGGCCGTCGGGCTGTTCCCGCATCGGCACAGCCAGGCGTCATCCGTTCCCACGCGCGCAATGTATTCACGCATGCTGGTTCTCTCTTCTCGTACAGATGTTCGAGGTGGGAGGTTGGTGTAGGCCGGCAGGAAGAGAAACGGCTGTCCCTGTCAGCGAGAAATGCGGCGGTTGTGCCGCCGCCCGCCGGCGGCCCTCGCGTGGCGGCAGCGGTGGGTCGAACAGCGCGGCGCTCGGCGGGCGGGTGGCCCAGGTGGTCGCGGACACCGCCCGCGGTTCAGTGGTCCCAGGGGTCGCGGCGAAGGTGGTCCCGGCGCGTGGCCCTGGCCTCGATGACGACGTCGGTCCAGGTGGCCCCGGCCGCTTCGACCTGCTCGGCGGTGGAGAGGACCGCGCTCGCGCGGGGGGACAGCGTCCAGCCGAGGTGGCCGAACAGGGCAAGAGCGCTGCGGTCTCCGACGGCGGAGGCGTGGACGGCGTCGATGCGCAGGTAGGCGGCCAGGTGGCCGAGCAGCCCGGTCGGGTAGCCGCGGTGGAACAGCGCGGTGGCCCGGGTTGGGCTGGTCATCTCGGTGGCGTGGCAGGCGGCGACGTGAGAGAGCACGGCCATCACGGCGGCGTCGCCGATGCGGGTGTCTTCCGGCTCGTCGTCCTCGACGGTGCGCAGGATCGCGGTGGTGACGGCGTGGCCCCAGGTCCAGCCCTGCAAGGTGAGCTGCTCAGCCTCGCTGGCGAGGGCGGCGGCCTTGGCGGTCAGCGGGTAGCCGAGTGCCCCGAGGACGTCGGCGACAGGTTCGAGGTTGAGCATGCTCGTCGGGTCGAGGTGGGTGTCCAGTCCGAACAGGACGTGGGCGTGTAGCCGGCGCGGCCAGCCGTCCCGGTCGAAGTACGGGTGAATAGGCAGAACGGCGAAGCGGAGGGCGACGGTGTCCTCGCCGTTGATGGTCAGGACGTGGCGGAGCCGGCCGAGTAGTTCGGCGAAGCCGATGAGGTGCGGGGTTGACGGCATGGCGGGGCGCTCCTTTGCGGGCGCAACACGGCGGACGGGCTGATCGGAGTGCGCGAGGCGATGGGGCCGGGTGCCGGCGCACCCACCGGTCGGACGGTGGGTGCGCGGGACCAGGGCGCGCCGACGGTGACGCACGTCGGCCCGCCGCGGGAGGCAGGTGCGGCGGGCCGACGTGTGTGGTCTTCCTGGTGCGGCTTGTTCTCGCCGGTGGAACGGGGCTGGTTGTCAGGTTCGGGGGTTGGGAGCGGCGCGCTCGGTGCTGGCCGCGTCGACCAGGCGGGCCAGGGTGCCGAGCACGTCGGCGGCGAACGCGGTGGCGCGCAGCCGTTCGGCGATGTGGAGGACCTCGCGGCGCTGGGTGATCGCGGCGGTCTGCCAGGTGTCGGTGAGGGTGTCGCCGACGCCGAGCACGACGTTCGGGCCGAGCTGCCACAGCACCGCGTTCGCGGCGGCGCAGGCAATCGCGACTTCGTCGACGTCGCCGCCGATCCACAGCATGGTGGCGGGATCGATGTGCTGGGCGCGTAGCGTCTGGGCGGCGGCGCGGAACAGCCCGCCGGTGCCGACCGCCGGGTCGATCACGGACTGGCCCGGCTCTACCGCGGTCATCAGGCCGGCGGTGAGGGCGTCGGCGATGTGGCCGGGGGTGTAGTACTGGCCAGCGGCCAGACGCGCGCCGTCGGCGCGCAGCTCGACGAGCAGCGGGCCGAACAGGTCGACGTCCCGGCGTCGTAGCGTGCCGGTCAGGTGCAGTTGTCCGGCGTCGAGCGCGGCGTGGGCGACGCGGCGGGCCGCGTCGATGGCGGCGTCGTCCGGCGGATCGGCGCCGAGCCAGGGCTCGACCAGGGGCCAGGCGGCGGGCAGGAGGTCGGGCCGCGCCCGCACGAAGATCGTCCATTGGAGTCGCGTAAACCGGCGGAACTGCTCGGTGTCCAGGCCGGCGATGAGATCGGCGGTGGCGGAGATCTGGCCCGGCGGTGGTGTGATCAGGGCGAGGGCGGCGACGGTGGACAGCGGAATCTGCGGTGAGGCTGCGTGGTTCGCGCGGTGCCAGGCACGCGCGACGGACTCCGCGAGGCTCGTCGCGTCAGGGGTGCCAGCGCCGGGCGGTCTGCGGGAAGTCGCGGGCATGCGCGATCACCTCCCTTCGCGGGATAGGAGCGGGGGACGGGGGCGATGCGGTGGGCGCGGGTCGCGCCGCGGCGGTCAGGAAGGGCCGTGCGTGCTCGCGGGCCGGGTCATGCGGAGAAAGGAAACCGGCCAGGTGATGGGGCGAATCCGTAGCGGTGTGCTGCCGGCGTAGGAGGCGGCGAGGGCGCCGTGGTCGGTGATGACCGTGTAGCCGGGTAGCCAGACGGCGAACCAGGGCTCGGCGGGCGCGCCGCGGCGGGCCGGCGAGTCGACCGGGCGGATCATCGTTGGGTCAAGTGCCTGTGGCGTGGTCCGGTAGTGGTCGAGACGTCCCCCGACCATCGGGCAGGCGGCGATGGTGTAGGCCGTGCAGGTCGGGTGGAGCGCGGGCTCGGCGGTGCACTGCCGAGGCAGGTCCGACAGACGCATCAGCAGCACCAGACGCTCGTCGTGGCGACGGCCGCACACGCCGCACAGCCGCCTCAGCAGCGCCTGGTCCTTGCGGTCGGCATCGACGGCACCGAACAGGTGGCGCCCGTCGCCTGTACGGGGAGTGATCCACGGGACGGCGAGGCCGCCAGCGGTCGGTAGGTGGGCCATGGACAGCGGAATCGCGGGTGGTGTCGGGTCGGTCATGATGTGTTTCCTGTTCGTGGGATTCCTCGCGCACACGGCGCGACCGACGCCCGGCGCGCGGCGATGAAGAACGGAAAGGCGGGCACGTGACGTCCCGGCGAAAGGGAAATCCGATTGCCCCCACCGGAGCGCGTTTCTGTCGGCGTGGGTGTCCGAGCTCGGCGCTGGGTGGAAGACGAGCTCGCCATCGTCCTCGCCGGCTTGGACGAAGCCGACTCGGAACTACGCGAGCTGGTGGGATGGACCGACAGCCAACTCGAAGAGCTGGTGGACGGGCTCGACGACCCGCTGCCGGATGAGGGGGACGCCCCGGTCGACGACTCCCCGAATCCTTGGGTGTGTGATCATCGAATGTGAGAGCGAGCAGGGGGAGCTGTTGCAACGGACGCCGGCTGCTCGCCGTCCTGCTCGATCACACTGACCTGTTGAGCGGTACCGAGGACGCGTCAGCGTCGCTCAGGACCGCGCCAGCGTCACGTGTTCGTGCTGTACCCCAGCGACGCGAACCAGCATCCGAGCACGTCGACGACGTCGCCGCCGTTCCAGTCGCCGGCACGCTTTTCGATCTCGGCCAGCTCCTCCCAGAGGCTGGTGATGGCCAGTCCCTCCGGGGTGGCCGGGTCGATCCGCAGCCCCTCCGGAACGGGCGGCGGCAGCGTGTCCGCAGGCGGAAGCGACAGGGCCGCGCTGGAGGGAAGTCCGTTCGCGACGCAGGCGTGCAGACCGTCGGCGACGGCCTCCTCGATGGGCAGCAGGTCCGCAGCGCCTTCCTGCGGATGCCAGTCCGCCAGCACGGTGTCGTCCGCCGCCATCACCAGGTTGAGCCCGGCGCGCGGACTACCGGCCTCGGTGTAGGTGATTTCGAGGTCGATCTGGGCCGCGGCAGTCAGGTCCACCCCGTTGGTCGTGGGGAACGTCCGGATCTGGTGAGCGACCAGCGCCAGCCGGGCGAACAAGTAGGCGTCCCGGGCGGTCGTCAACGCGTCCTCGCGGCGCTGCACCTCCCGCTGCCACGCCTGAAGGGTCGAGTCCCCCGGCGCGGCGTCGCTGTTGCTCACTGGTTGTCCTCCGTAGTGGTCGTGGTGGGGACGGTCGCGTCCGCGGGCAGGATGATCACGGGGTTATCGCCCTCGGGGCGCAAGCCGTACTCGGCCAGCGCGTCGAGAACGGCGTCGATCTCCTCGGCGATCTCCTCGGCGAGCGCAGCGGACGCATCGTCCGCGCTGTCGAGGTCCGCGAGCACCTGCCCGCCGGCACTGACGGCGCGCCGGACGTGGACGTGGACGCCGTCGTAGTCGTAGAAGGCGTGATCAACACCGATGGTGTCGGCGGCCGGGATCTTCGCCCGCACCGCGGCGGCGACCTCCGTCAGACGGAGGTCGAAGTAGTCATCACGGGCAGCCAGGAAGCGTGCCAGCACGGCGTCGACGTCCTGGGAGTGTGCGTGCGCTTCGTCAGCGGTCGGCATGGTCGGGCCTCTCGATCGTGGTGGTCGTGTAGGTGGGAAGCGGGATGTTCAGGGACGGCGGGCCGCCGGCCGGGTCGTTGCGGTGTGCACGCGCAGTCGCCTGAGCTGTTGCCCGGCCGCTTTCCAGCCGGTACCAGCCGCAGGTGCATCGCGCGATCGCCCAGTCGACGACAGCGGGCATCCGCTCCGACTCGATCCCGGCGGGGCTGATCATCATCCGGCCTCCGGTCGGGTGTCGCCGGGGCGGACGCGGCGCGTCACCTTGTCGTAGGGGATTCGGTCGTTCCAGTTCACGTGGTCACCGATGAGGGCCTTCACGGTCAACGACTTCGCGTTGACCCGGACCACCGTCGTGGAGATGACACCGAGGTACACGATGTCGCCGGCCTGGAAGTCGGGCGGGCCCCACACCTTCTCGCCGGCGGCCTCCCGTTCGGCGACATGCTTCTCCCAGTGGGCGATCTCGTCGGCGAGCTGGACGAGATCGGCCTGTCGGGCGTCGCGCCAGGCGGTCTCCTCCCACGTCAGCGGCCCGATGATCCGACCGGCCAGGTTCCGTTCGATCCGGCCGACCCGCGCCTTCAGCTCTTTGATCCGCCGCAGCGTCGTCGGCACGTCCTTGCGGCCGGTCTCGTACCGGGCGGCGGCCTGCGCTCGATTCGCGTGATAGTCCGCCCTGCCGGCCTCCTCGACGAAGGCGCGTTCGTGACTGTCGGCTCGCGCCAGATCCCGACGGTGCTTGCCCTCCGAGTGGTGCCCGGCGAGGACCGGCTGCCCGGGAGGCATACGGTCGCGGATCTGCCGGGCGGCGTTCCACCGGGCGTCCGATCGGCCCACCGCCCGGCCGGCCACATCGTCGTGATAGGTCGCCCGCTCCTCGGCCCGGTCGTAGCGCTCGCCCTCCGCCTCGGTGAACGCCCGCGGGGTCTCGTCTATCTCAATCGCGACGGTCCACAGACTGGCCCGCAGCGCCGTCACCGCCTTGCCGATCTTCCACAGGTCGGCGGCGCGGTCCCGGCTCCCCTGGATGTACCAGGCTCCGAGCGTGCGGGAGAACCGGAAATCCGGTTTGAGGATCATGTCGGCGCCGCCGCGGCGGGACGCGCCCGTGAGCACGGTGCCTTCCGGGCGGGTGTGCCGGATCGTCAGCGACCCTCGGCTCACCAGCACCGGCCCCCCGGTCTCCTCGTGCACGGCGCACGCCGCGGTGTCGATCACATGCATGTCCCGAGACCGGCCCGTGGTCGGCTCGCCCGGCCGGGTGGTGACCAGCCGTATGCAGCCGCAGTCCAGGGGCTGGGCCTCTTCGACCGTGAGTTCGTGCTCCCCGCGCAGGTTCGCCGTGTCGTCGCAGACGACCCGCATCGTGTAGCCCCTCCGCCATGCGGGGAGGGTGTGTGCCGATGGCAAGGTGGATGTCTCCTTTCAGAATGCGGGGCGCCAGCGGGAACGGTCACCGGGCACCACCGGGTAAAAGGAACTTGCGATGATCGTGTTCCGGTTCAGCGCTTCGTCTTTCGCGTCGACGACGAAGCCGCCGCCGGTCCAGCGCAGGCCGTCCGCGATCCGCTGATTGCGCGCCGGGTCCGGGCCGACAGCGGCCACGTACCACAGGAAAACCTCGGGCCGCGCCCGGTAGGCACGGTCGTAGCTGTCGACGACACGGTGTTCCTTCGGCCCTCCAGGCGGAAGGTCCGAGAGGATGACCGGCCCTGACCAGGTCATGGGGTGGTTCCCCCGCCGGGGTAGGCGCCCGCCGGCACGCGAATCGGCTTCCGGCCGGCCTTCACACGCCGCGGGTTGATCCGGTCCACGCAGGTCCGGCAGATCGGCCGCCACGGGTCGGTGTCAGCGGTGGGGCTCGTGTCGTCCTTGAAAGACGGCACCAGGTACGGGTTGAAGAGGAACGGCACCTCGCAGACACCGCAGGGGCCCAGGGCGATAACGAATGCGCCTAATTCGTCCATGCGCTTATACCTTTCGCAGAGTGCGACGAGAGGTCAGTCCGGATGCGGACAGCGACGTCCGCATCCGGACTGGTATCTGTCAGAGAATGCGGACCGGGCAGATCAGGCCGCGGAAACGCGCACCGATCTGCACATCCACAGGAAACTCCGCGCCGCGGAACCGCAGCAGGAGGCTCTGGTCCTGTTCGTCCAGGGCCACCCGCGACTTCCGGAAGCAGTCGAGAAGATCGGGATCGAAGGCGATCTCGTCGAGCGCCACCCGCTCGCCGGAGAACCCGAGTTCCCCGTCGACCTCGGGGAAGCGGCCTTCCGCCTCATCAATGAAGATCGGCCCGCGCGGCGTGCGCACCGTCAGACGGTGCAGCTCGCCGGCTCCCGGGATCACTTCCAGGTTGACCGGGGTGTGCGGCTTGCGGCGGGTGTCCGCCTTGACCTGGCGGATCAGCCGGGCGGCGTCCGCCTTCTCCAGCAGAAACCGCAGGCGGGGGTCTCGGGGGTGGACCTGCTGCACAACCACGGCGACCCCGAGGGTGTACTTGTTGGTCGCGACGGCTCGAAACGCGCCGTCGACGACGTCAAGGAGCACCGTGCCCAGGACCGGCAACGTCGGGTCGTTGGACGCGTGCGGCAGCGCCGCGCCGACGGACTGGTACAGCGCCCGCCTCGACCGTCAGCACCCGGGACCCGTGCGGGCCGGCCGGTGCCGTCACCACGAGGACACGCCGATGACGAGCTCGTCAGGCTCCAGCCGGCGGATGTCCGTCGGCTTGCGGAAGACGCGTGTCCGCTCGGAGCCGATCTCCACGCAGATGCCGTCCTCGTAGGCGTCGTCCTCGTCGCGGACACCCACGACACCCCAGTGCGGGAACGGCCACTCGGCGCGGGTGCGGTCCGCCGGGTCCATGCTCGTGAGCGCCAGGACGTCGCCGGGCTTCCACACCCGGTGGCTATGCTGCTTGATCTTGGGGCAGTGCAGCCGTCCACACCGCGGGGTCACCGGCGGCCGGACCGCCTCGCTGTAGAGGCCGATCTTCTCCCACAGGCTGTGATGCTCCTTCATGAGTTTCAGCCGTAGCAGGTCCTCGATCGCCCATCCGGCGAGCGCCGTCGATACCTCGGACAGCTCGCCGAACAGGACGGTCTCCGACGCCCGCATTTCGTCGTGTACCCGCCACACCACCGTGGTCGGGTCGTGCGCACGGCGTCCGAACTTCAGATAGTGAATGCCCACCAATACGCCTTTCCGTTGCGTACACAGGCCAGCACACGACTCCCGAACCAGGGCGCGGACAGCCGCTGCATGCTGGGGGATGGGGTGGTACGGTGCCCGAGGCACCCGCCCAATGTGGGTGGGCGGGCGCCCCGGGAATCCGGGCACGTCAGACGGTCAGCAGTTCCCGCGTGATGCGGAACGCCGCCGTCTTCAGCGGATCATTTTTGATCATCGACCGGATGACCCTGGCCTCGGCGGTGCTCGCCTTGCGGCCGTGGTCGGCGTACTCGGTGGCCGCCTGAATCCATCCGTAGGCCGTGCCGGCGACGTCCCGCGTCGTCTCCGACGTGTGAACCGGGTCAGGTGGTCGTCCTGGGCCAGTGGGCGCTGGTGCGCCCCGGCTCCGCCCGCCGAACCGGGCGGGTGCCCGGACCAGGGCGGGCGGTGGCATCGGCGCGGCGCCGGCGTCCGCGCGGTGGGAGGCGGCGCCGTCGGCGTCGGCGTCGGCTCACGGTCAGGTCGACGGTGATCGCGACGAGGGCGACCGCCGCGTAGGCGACGAGCATGGTGACGTCGTGCGCGGCGGTGACCCCCAGGAGCCACACCAGCAGCAGCGCGAACACCGAGAACCGCATCCGCCGACGGCGACGGCGACTCAGGTAGACCATCGGTAATCACGTTCCTTTCCGTATCCGGCCGGGAGGGAAAGCCCGGCAGAGGTGTGTGGGATGTCCCGCTCAGGATTCGGTGCGCCAGGAAAACGGGATGGTCGCAGTCGCGGTCGCCGCCTGTCTTGGTGGGGCTGCTGTAAACCTCTCCATCGTCGACCAGGACGGTGAGCGGTGGTTTCTTGTCGGCGAGTTTCAGGGTCACGACTGTGTCGATGTGGAGGCTGATTCAGCCGGTTTCATCGAGTAGGGTGGTGATGCGGAGGGGAAAGCTGCCAATATTTCCCGGTTCCCAGCTCGCGGCGAGATGCGGTGGCAGCGCGCCGTACATGTCGATCGTTCCGTAGTTCACGGATGAATCCCGCATCGGTTCTCCCTTCGAGGCGCGAAAACGTGTGTGGGACGTAGCGGCGCAGATCGAGAAACCGTGGAAAGATGCCGGTCGGTCGATTCAGTCCATGCGGATGGGCATGAGCAGGTGCTGGTATGGCGCAACGCTCGCCGTCTGCCCGCCGGAAGAGGTGAGCAGGACGGCTTTGGTGACCTCCGACTGCCCGCGGAACGTGACGGTGTCGCCCGGGAGCGCGGTGAGGGCGTTCCGGACGTAGGCGGCGTTGAACGCCCAGCGAACGGTCCCGTCCGTGAGCGAGGTCGTGGCGGGCAGGGTTGGGGCGCTGACCAGGCCGCCGTGCTCGGGAAGCAGCGGCGCCACCCGGACACCGTTCGGGGTGAGCGTCAGCGTCATGATCATGATGGGGCCGGTGGTGGTCGGGTGGGCGGCGAGGATCGCGAGGACCCGTGCCACGTGGGCCTGCACCGTGGCCCGGTCGAACGTGGCGGTGTGCTGGGCGTCGAGCGAGCCGAGCAGCTTGCGCCAGGGTGGGTAGGTGCCGCCGGTCTCGACCAGGCTCACCGTGGTTTGCCCGCAGGTGAAGGTGGCCCGGTTGGCGTCGCGCACGGATTCGGCGCGGCGGCGGCCGATCGCCACGGACTGGCCGGTCCACGTGTCGGCGCACGCGGCGAGGATCTTCCCGGGAAGGATCAGCTCCTGCCCGGCCGGGTCGATGCCGGTCGCGGGCAGGGAATCGATGGCGAGCCGGTACCGGTCGGTCGCGGCCAGGGTCGCCAGACCGGGAGCGAACGACAGGTGCACGCCGGTGAGAACCGGCAGGGTGTCGTCCCGTCCGGCCGCCGGCAGGACACGGTCCAGCGCGGCGCGGAAGGCGGCGCGGTCGAGGGTGGCGATCGGCGGCGCGGGCTGGCAGTCGCCGGGATGGTCCTCCGGCGGCAGGCCGGTCAGGGGGATGGTGTAGTCGCCGATCGTGACGGTGGGGGCGGCCGGGAAAGAGCCGTCGAGAAAGACGGGCAGGTCGTCGGTGTCGCGTCGGCGCTCTCCGCGGACCAGTGCCTTGCACATCTGCGTCAGCGCCCAGCCGTCCACCAGGAACCGGCCGGCAGACTGGGCGACGCCAGGCAGACGGACCGAGACGGTGGCCGTGTAGCTGGCGCCGGTGATGGTGAGGTTTCCGGCCGGATCGCCGGTGACCAGGACGGCGTTCCACGGCGGGCGGCTCTTGCGGTCGACGACCGAACCGACCGTGGCCAGCGCCGCGAGCAGGTCCCGGAACGGGACGACAGCGGTCGCACCCGCATCGGCGGCGGGCGGTGCGGTGACAGTCATGATGATCTCCCGCGTGGGATCGGGATCGTTCGGTCACGCGGGCGGCCCGGTGCGCGTCGGCGCGGACGTGCACCGGGCCGCCCGGCGAACCGGGGTCAGCGCTGCTCGGGCAGCAGCCGGAACACGATCTCGGTGCTGTCGACGTTCGCGGTCGTCGCCCATTCGTCGAGCAGCTCAGCGAGCAGCTCGACGAGCGCGTCGCGCTCGTCGTCGGCGGTCCCGGCGTCGGTGTTGACGGCGACCAGTCGGCCGCGGGGCTCACCGAGTTCGTCGTTGTAGACCTCGACATCGAGGTCCGTCGCCACAGGGCAGGCGGCCCGTGTCTCGGCCTCGATCTCGTCTTCCAGGACGATCCGCAACACGTCGCGGGCGTCGAGAAACGCCTCACGCGCCCGCTCGCGGGGCAACCGCGTGTCCGGAGGGGAGCACCGGCGCGCCCGAAGATGTCGCAGCGGGTCAAGGCGGCGGCGGCCGTCGCGGCTGCGTCGCATCCTCATCATGATCTCCTTTCCCGGGCGGGTAGGGCGGCGCTCGCCGGCTCAGCCGGTCACGTCGGGCGTGGTGTCGACCTCGGGCGGGGATGGCCGGTCGTCGCTGGTGAGGTCCACGTGCAGGTCCTCGCCAGCGGCGTCGGCGCGGCGCAGCTCGGCGAAGGTACGGTCGGCGAACGCCCGCAGACCGGTCTTCGCGTAGCGGGCCACGAACTCGTGCCGGCTCCATACCGGGTCGTTCCACCCGAACGACTCGACCAAAAAGTCCGTGTCGGTGAGGGTGGCGTTGCGCAGCTCGGCGTAGTAGCGCTTCCCGGTGCGGTCGTGCTGGACCTTCAGCTGGACGAGCAGCATTCCGGGATCGGAGCCTTCCTCGATCCGGCGGAGGGTCCACCGGTAGACCAGACGCCGGTCGGCGTCGTTCACCCGAATCGTCGGTTCGCGGTCGCTGATAAGGCTCATCGATGCTTCTCCTTTTTCGCTGATCTCCGATGTACGGGGCGGGTCGACGGTTAGAAGCGGTAGTCGTTGGCGTTGCCGTTGACGTCGACCACGAGGTGGGTGCCCTTCGGGTGGCCGATGTTTTCGATGCGGACGTGGACGATCGGTTCCTCGGGGTTCGGCTCGTCGTTGGTGTCGTCCGCTGCGACCAGCTGAACGTGGATCTGAACGCCGCTGATTTCCAGCGAGTAGACGTCGCTCGCCTCGGTGGTGTCGGGTCTGGCGCCGTGGACGCGGACGCGCGCATCGCGCACCGTGTGGATGGTCGGCCGAGGCGGGGCGGCATCCCCGCTGATCGCGTTGATCGGGTAGACGTCGCCCGCGTACACGTGGAAGACGTCCCTGGGCTCGATGCTGCCCTTGGAGATCTTGGGATTCAGGACGTGGTCGCCCGTGTAGACGACGGTCACTATTGGGTCACTGCTCGGGCCCGTGATCCCCTTGTCGTGGACCTCGCCCCGGTACCAGCTGCCCGCGACCAGGAACTTGACCGGGGTTCCCGGGACCAGAGCAGCGAACTGCTCGATGGTGAGAGAGCCGGGCCGGCTCGTCGCGTCGTCAAGCTCGTGGGCGTGCGTCGGTGCCTCGGTGAACCAGAGGAGGAAGCGCGCCAGCAGTTCGGCGGCCTCGGCGCTCGCGACCGGCATTTCGGCGAAGGCGTCGAGGTCCTCTGCGACGACCGTCAGCTTGCCAACGGAGATGCCGGGGTGTTCGAGCTTCCAGCTCGTGACCGCGAACGCCACGATGTCCGTGCTGGTCACTTCGACCACGTCGCCATGAGGGGTACGGCGGGTCAGCCGCGTGTGAACCAGGTACTGCACGTCTGAGGGCACGGGAACCTCCAGGCTTGGTGGTGCGGATCGCAGTGCCTGCGCACTCGCTTTGCCGGTAGGTGCGGCAGGAGGGCCCGCGTCGGGCACGAGTGCCGGCGCTCCGTGGGCGCAGTCGGCCAAGGAGAACGGAGGACGGCCCGGTCGGGCGCGGTCTCGTCCGGCATCGCGGACGGCGCGTCCTCTGTAGACGGTGGGCGCGCGTCGGACTAGCTGACGATCTCCCAGCCCCAGTCGTTGCCGCCGACGTAGTACAGGCCGTCCGGGGCGGGCTCGACGACGGTCGTGGAGCCCCAATGACCGCTGTGGACCGAGACGGTGCCGTCATCGCTGATGGTGATCGTGTCCGTCTCGTCGGCGGGCACGGTCGCGGCCAGCGCGGCGGTCTCGGCCGCCAGCTGGCGAACCTGGTCGAGGGTGAAGCCGGGAACGGCGAAGCCGTTCCAGCGGTCGTCGTTGGCCGGAACCTCGTACTCGGTGTAGACGCCGCTGATGGTGACGCGCATAGTGCGGGCAGCAGTCATGGTCGTGTCTCCCTGGTTCGAAGGGGCGTGTACGGCCACGGGTCCCGATCCCAGGCCGGGCCGGGGGTGCGGCTCCCGCGCCCCAGCCCAGTGCGGTGCGGGTGGGGTCAGGTGGGCACGCAGCAGCTCAACGGCACGCCATCCAGGTCGTAGGTGGTCTCCTTGAAGGGGACGACGAAACGCCTGTTACTCGGGGTGGAGCGCAGCCGATCGGTGGACCCGGCGTCGAGGATGACCATGGCATGCGTGCCGTCGATCCGGCCGATGGTGCCGGTCAGGCCGTCGAGGTAGCGGGGCTTGATGTTGGCGATCCGCACCAGCGTGCCGGTGGTCAGGGACGCGGTCCTGATCGCGGCGAGCGCGGCCCGCCGCTGCTTGACCGTCTCGGTGATGTGGGTCAGGTCCTGTTCGGTGGCGTGCGACAGGATGAAGTCGGTGGCGACGGCGAGCGTCGGGGGCGTGGGCATGTGGTGCCTTCCTGGTCATGGGAGGGGTAGGCGCACCGCCGGCCCGGGACGGGCCCGGCCGGCGGGTGTCCGAACGACGGCGGGCCGCCCGCCGTCACGGGCGAGAGCAGCCGGTACGGCGAGTGCTCAGGCGGCGGTCAGGTGGGCTCGGGTGACCGGGGCGGGTCGGTCGATGACGAACGTGCCGGGGTGCAGCGGGTACAGCTGTTCGTGCGGCATCGGCTCGCCCGGATGGGGCAGGTGCAGCAGCAGCCGGCCCGCGAGCGGACTGTCGGCGTCGTCGGGCACCCGCCGGATCGTGATCGTGAACGCGCCGCGCGGGTCGCCGGTCGACAGGCTCAGAGTGATCGCGTCGTCGGTCTCCTCGGTGCGGATGCCCGCGCTGTTGCACCACGACAGCGCCACCCGCTCGGGCGTGTGCGGCCCGGTGCCGTCCGCGTCCGGGTCATCCGGAAGGTAGGCGGGGCACTCGTGGTCGCCGTTGTCGTCGTCGAAGCCGCCGGGCGTCTCGACCAGGTCCGCCCCGCAGGCGGAACAGCGGAACTCGGTGTCAGTAGCGAAGATCAGCTCGACGGTGCTGTCCTCGTCCAGGCTGTTCACGGTCGTGCCGTCGACGGTCAGTCCGGCGAACATCGATACCCGGTCCTTTCCGGTCAGCTGTGCGGGCAGCGCATCGCCCCGCCCGACGGACGGGCCGTCGGGCGGGGCGATGCCAGGCGTGGGAGTCGGGTCAGACCGGCAGCAGGGTGCGCAGCGTGGCGAGCGTGTCGCCGTCGAGGCTGTCCGCCCCGCCGGTCACCGCGCGCAGCATGTTGCGTTCGGCGCGGGACGCGCCGCGGACGGTCTGCTCGTGGTGGGTGTAGGTGTTGACCGCCTGGAGCACACCCCAGCCGGTGTTCCGCCACGGAGAGACCCGCTCGTCGTGATCCCAGAGCCGGGACAGGGTGTCGCGGTGCTTCTCCGCGCTGGTCCGCGCCCGCCCCTTCTTCTCCGGCATCGGGGCGTGGGCGTCGAGGAACGCCGCCCACTGCCGGTCCGAGACGTCGAGCGCGCACAGCTCGGCGACCTCGGCGGCGAAGTCGTCGGCGATCGTGTGGACGATCGCGAGAGCCTCCCGGGCCTTGGCGAGCCGTAGGTGTGACTTGGCGGAGTGCTTGACCTTGGTCTGCTGGCCCTTCTCCCGCAGGCCGGCCGCCATCGTGTTGTCACAGACGACGTTGGTCACGATCCGCTTGTAGGTCGTGGACAGCGACCCGTCGAAGCTGGTGGTCGCCAGCAGGTTCGGCCGGAACGCGACCCCCTCCGGAGTCGTGATCGTGTCGGGTACCTCGACGCTCACCCAGGCGACCGCCCCGCCGCGCAGCAGCCCGGCCGAGCCGATCGCGAGATCGTCGTCGAGGAGCTGCCCGACGTTGTCGACCAGCCATTCCTGGTAGGGGTGGGGCTGGTAGCCGTCGCTGAAGATGCCCATCACGCTGCCGGTGTCGGACCGGATGATGGCCTTGCGGTCCGGGACGACGTCGATTCCCCCGGTGATGGGCGACTCGACGTAGATCGGCCGTTCGAGGGCCTGCCAGCCGAAAAGCCGGCGCTCGACGTCGTCGACCGGGATCGACCCTGGGTAGTGGTTGGTCTCGCCCTGCTGGTGGTCAGCGCGGTAGTGCCAGGCGTGGCCGCGCTTGTCGGTGAAGCCGATCAGCGTGTGCTGATTGAGCCAAGCCAGGGTTTCCTTCGACATCCGGGTTCCTTCCATCGAACGGCGGGAGTGGGCGGTCATGTCGGGGCATGCCGACGGGCCGCCGGGCGGCGTTCGGCGGCCCGTCGGCATGCGTGGGGGT
>NZ_JAMPTM010000013.1 GCF_025403375.1 Frankia gtarii | reverse complement strand
CCCTCAGCCCCTCATACAGCTCGTCCGACCGGCCGAACACACCCGCCGCCCCGTCCGGCGGCTCCTCATACCCTGACACCCGGGCTCCTTGCTCACGACACGTTCTGGATTCGACACCCGCGAACGTAGTGACAAGGAGCCCTTTCGCGATCAACCCCAGCCCAGCAGCCCGAGATCATCCAGCCGACGATCTCACTGGGAAGGATCTACACCCATCGGCGATGTGACCGTGATCGGGTGCATGCGGCGCCTTTGCGCTGGCGCGTTGCTCCATCTCGCAGAGCCGCTGCCGGTCCCGCTGGAGCGGGGCGTCGAACTCGGTGACCATCTACTCTACCACCGCCGACTGCACGACCTGCGGCGTTCATCGACGTCGATCAAGGTCGCCAAGGGCGTCACTATCGGAACGGTGTCCAAGCCGGCCGACGCGCCCACACCACCCCAACCGTCGCGCTCACCCTCCTGGCTTCCCCTGACCATAAACCCAGTCAGATCGCGAACACGCCGAAGCGTTGCGGCTCCGTGCCGGCGCATTGCCCCAGCTCACGGGCCCAGTCGACTTTTAGCGCCCCGCGGGCGGCGTCGAACCAGAGAAGATACAGCAAGTATTCGGACTCGTATCAGGGAGTCCCGAAATTGATCATTCGGTAGTTCCGATGACAGGAATCGGGAACACTGAAATACCATGTCCTTCCTGGTCAAGGGCCCATTCGGGTGGCTTTCCGGTCAAACGGGTTACCTGATGTCGAGTATGCGGTCAAGTTTGGTCTTGCCCTTGCCAGAGAAACATTGCAAGATGCCAATGGATCCCCACACGGGAGGTGTCAGTGTCCGGTTCCTGTCGCTCCGGCGAAGCCGTCAATGAAGTCTCCGGGGACGATGTATTCTCCGATTCCGACCTGCGGCGACTGTCTCATACAATTGGTGACGCCTGGCTTGCTTCAACGGCGTCAGCATCGTCGCTTCTGGAGCCAGTCCCGGCGGGCGGTGAAGCCGCGCGTTTGACCGAGCAAAACTGTGTTTTCGACCACAGTGCCGTGCTACTCTTCCCTCGGACTCTCGCTGCGGGTCTAGGCCACCTGGTTCGGTGCGGCTTGGCGCCGCTCCCGACGATACCGAGCACAGTGGTCCGGCGCAGGCTGAGTGAGCGTTATGAAATAGAGCTGACGGAGGGTGACATTCATATCGCACGTACTCACCTGCAGCTACCGAACGGACGACGTCATGCCGCGGTTGAGGTCTTCCTCTTTCCCCGTGACAGCCCCGCATTCGATGGGAAGATCGAGAAATCCGAGGCCCTGCGTGACTTTGAGTGCCACACTGCGTTTACGGTGAACCATCCCACGGCGGAACTGCTGGCCGTACTGATTGCCGCCTGGCGTACCGAGGCCGGGCTGTTGCGGGAAGGGGGCGGCTACAACCCCTACCAAGGTGGTCCGGAAGGGTCCACTGTTCTGTACTTCGTCCGCGATCAGGAGTACCCGGGCCGGCGGCGCCGATTCGAGCTGCACTGTGCCGGTGACCATAGGACCGCAATCGTTCAGGTTCCCCTGGAGATCGAGGCGGTCGATCGCGCCTACGATGCGTGGCAAGAGGGCGTCTCGTACGCATCCGTCTGAGGTCTTCCTTGGACTGGAACCGCGCACCATTCCCCTGCACACCTGGGAGAAAATCGTGCTGCGCAACGACACCTTGACCCACCGGACTCTGCCTGTCACATCCGAGCTTTATGGCTATCTCCTTGCGCAGGGCCGGATGACCTCTGATCCGCTGCTGGCCGAGCTGATCGAGCGTACTCAACAGGTCGTCCCCGAGCAGGCGCATATGAGCGTCGCGCCCGAGGAGGGCGCACTGCTGACCTTTCTTGTTCGACTTCTAGGGGCTGTGCAACTGGTAGAGATCGGTACCTTTACCGGGTACTCGTCGCTCTGTCTGGCCCGTGGCCTCCCCCCCGGAGGTTCGCTCATCACCTGCGATGTCTCCGCCGACTGGACCGAGCTCGCCCGTGAGTTCTGGATCCGTGATGGGGTGGCCGACCGCATTGAGTTGCGGCTCGGTCCGGCGCTGGACACACTGCGTGCCCTGCCCGCCGAACCACACCTGGACCTCGCCTTCATCGACGCCAACAAGCCGGGCTACATCGGCTACTGGGAGGAGCTGGTGCCGCGCATGCGCCCGGGAGCGCTGTTGTTAGTCGATAACACCCTCTTCAACGGGGAGGTGATCGACGAGCACCCGGGCGAGAAGGCCGCCGCCATCCGCGCTTTCAACGAGCATGCCCGCCAGGATGACCGCGTCGACCTGGTCATGCTGCCGGTCGCGGACGGCCTAACCATGGCCCGGTGCCGGCCACTCGAGGAGATTCCGGCATGAGGGGACGTTAGAACAGTGCGAGTCCTACCTCCCATCGGCGTCGATCGGCAGGTGGACGACATCACGGGGACGGCCATGCAGCCGCCACGCTGGGTGCAGTCTCAGGGTGCAAACTTGGCCGTAGGACCGGTCCGGTGATGCAGCCCCAAGGAGCTTCTCGCCCCGTGTGCCGGGGTGGAACCAAGACGCGAGTCCGGGCCGGCTCACGCTGACCACATACAGATCCCAACAATCCAGGCCGTCGCCGAAACCTTCGTGATGCCTGCCGGGCACCAGGTCGGGACAGCCTCTTCCCGACTGGGCCCAGTGCGTCTGGGCTGATTCCGAGTAGGACGTGGTGACGTCTGGTCCGAAGGGCGTGCCGGCTCCGATTCAAAATGCCGAACCCGTCGCCTAGATCCGGCCCAGCCCGTGGATGTCGTTCATGCGTGGGCGATGCCGCTCACGCCGGACACGATTGATACCAAGTATGTCCATGCGCGAACAAAGGAATTGACACGATGAGTGAGACTGTCATTCGCTCCGGCGACGACACCTTCTCCATGATCAATATATTTGAGGTTGAACCAGAGAAGCAGAAGGAACTGGCCGAGGTGTTGAGTGAGAGTGCTGAGAGGTTCATCCGGCACCGTCCCGGCTGCATTTCTGTGAACATCCTCTCCAGCATCGACGGCAAGCGGGTCGCCTACTTCGCTCAGTGGCGCAGTAAGGCCGATATCAAGGCAACCATGTCCGATCCCGATGTCCAGATCGGCCGGGACAAGGCGGCCAGTCTGGCCAAGCCCGACCCGCATGCGTACACCGTGTTCGCTCTCTTTCATCCCGAGAACTGACGGTCTAGCAGGCTGTTCCATATTTTTGAGGGTGTCTGCGTGACGACCTCTTCTTCCCGGCTGGGGTGGGGCGATTCCCGAGTTTCACCTCAGCCGTTATCACCCACGCCGATGGCTGAACAAACCGTCGTTGGCAGCTAATTCCGTTGATGGAATCGCCGAGTCTGTCTACCTGGTGTCCATGGCCAGGAGTCGCGCAGACAGGATTGTCGGTCGAGACACATGGCCAGCTCTCCGTCGGATAATTTGAGACCGATATTTCCGGCCGTTTCTGGAAGCTCAGAATAATTGTAGGAATCTTGCGGCCTGCCAGCGGGGTGGCGGCTTCCCACCCGATGACGTCCTGGTCGGGGCGAGAGATGGTGCGGAACCGGTCCGGAACAATGAATCCTGATCGCGTTCGATGCGTCCGTCTCGATTGAGAGTCGTTATAGGCGCCCACTGAATGTGCGGTTCGAGCGTCCAGGACCGTAGCAAAAATCGGCGAGCTAGGCTTTCCTTCCTGTCGCAGTCGGAGGTTCTCGGTGGATGCTCCCGCAGTGGAATCGACGGCACTTTTCCTGACTTTTACTGAACTTCTGGAGCATGCTGCTCTCCGCCGTACGGATCCCGCGGTGTGGGACAGCCTCCGATGGAGGACCTGGCGTGAGTGCCTGCAGCAGGCCGACCAAACCGCCGGAGCCCTGCATCACTGGGGGCTGCGGGCCGGTGACGTTCTTGCCACCCAGCTACCGAACTCCTGGGAACTCCTGGTGCTGCACGCCGCCACCGCGCGGCTCGGCGTAATCCTGCTGCCGTTGCATTCCGCCTACGGTGTGCACGAGATGCAATCGCTGATGGTACAGGCTGACGCGGTTGCGCTGGTGGCACGGCGCTCCTATCGCGGCCGTGACCGCGTCGAAGAGATCGCCGCCGTACGCGAGTCGTGTCCCGCCCTACGGCACGTGTGGCTTTCACCCGGTTCTGGCGCCGACAACGTGAGTCCCAGGACCACTGACCTGCCGAGTTCGGCGGAACTGCTGGAGGCGAGCCCGGAACTGGTCGAGGAGCTTCCGCCCATCACGCGGAATCCGCAGGCTCCTCTCCTGCTTCTCGCATCTTCCGGTACTACGTCTCGGCGTCCGAAGCTGTGCGTGCACCGACATGGTGGCCTGCTCGCTAATGCCGCAGCCGTAGCGGCGGATGGTGGCCTCGTCCATACCGACACGATCGTCTCGGCGAGTCCGCTCAGCCACGCCTTCGGTCTGCTCTCGGTACACCTGGCCCTGGTCGTCGGCGGGGGTGTCGGACTCGTCGACGGCTGGGATCCGCAGCGGTTCCTTGACTCGCTTCGCTCCATCCCGGCCACTGTGGCCTTTGCGGTACCGGCCCAGCTTCGTGATCTGGTGGTCCATTTGGAGCAGGGCCCGGCGGACGGCCGCTCGCCAGTCCTACTGCGGGAGGTGCGTACTGGCGGCGCCCCGGTGTCCCAAGAGCTGGTCGAGGGGGTGCGGCGGACGCTGGGGGCGAGGGTCGTCGTGCAGTGGGGGATGACAGAGATCGGTGCGGGGACGTGCACCCGCCCTGATGACCCGCCAGAGGCGACCGCCACGGTGGGGCGGCCGGTGTCAGGCGGCGAGGTCAGAGTGGTGGACCAGGCAGGATCACTCACTGAACCGGGCGAGACCGGAGATCTGCAGTACCGGAGTCCTTATATGTTCAGTGGCTACTTTCGTGCGCCGGAGGCGACCCGGGCCGCGCTCACGGCCGATGGTTGGTTGCGTTCCGGTGATCTTGCCACTCTCAACCCCGACGGCTCGGTCAGCTACCGGGGCCGCGCAGACGAGCTGATCAACCGCGGCGGCCTGAAGTTCAGCGCGCTCGAGGTGGAGGAACTGCTCAACGACCTACCGCAGTTGGCTCAGCACGCGGTCGTGGCACAACCCGACCTGCGCCTGGGCCAACGCTCGTGCTTGCTGGCGGTGCTGCACGACGGAGCCCGTCTGACTCTGGACGAGGTGAACGGACATCTGGCCCGGAAGGGACTGGCCACCTACAAGCTTCCCGAAGAGCTGATCGTTGTCGACCGGCTGCCAACAACGGTCACCGGCAAGATCGCGCGCGCTCGGCTGATGTCGGTCCCGCTGCAGCCACTGGCCGCCGCGCCTCCGGCCGTGTCCGAGCCGGCGGAGGCGGCACAGTGATCAGAGGTGGAGGTTCCCACTCAGCTGTCCAGTTGCTGGCGCAGCACCGTCTGGAAGTCCTGCAGGTTCGGATTCGTGGAGTTGCGGTTCAGCCACGCCATGGTCACTGTCGTGTGCAGGTCGGTGCCCTCGATCTCCACCACCGCGACCTCGCCTCGATCGGCCTGGGCGCGCACAGAGATCCACGGAAGCAGCGCGCAGCCCATTCCGGCCGCCACGCACGCGCTGAGCGTGCCGATGCTCGCAACCTCCGCGATGGGCTCCTTGGTCGCGACGGCTCCGAAGGCGTCGTCGAACATCTCCCGGAAGCCGCATCCCTTCTCGGTGGCCAGGAAGGGCTCTCCGAGGAGTTCCGCGAGACCGGCCCGACCGCGATCGGCCAGCGCATGTTTCGACGGCACGATGACCACCAGGGGTTCCTTGACCAGGGTCTCCGAGCGGAGGGACGCGTCGGGAGGTGGCTCACCGAAGGTCAGACAGAGGTCCAGGTCGCCCCGGCGCACCGCCTGGTAGAGCGCGCCGCGGTTGTTCTGCCCCACCCGCACCCGTGCCTGCGGGTACAGCGAACGGTGACGCGCGAGCACCGCCGGCAGCAGATGCACACTTACCGTTTCCAACGCGCCGACCGCCAGCTCCGTGCTGGGCCGCGAGATCGCGAAACGCGCCTCCTCGAGCAGGTTGAAGATCTTGGCGGTGTACTCCGACAGCACCGCTCCCTGCGGAGTCAGCCGTATTTGACGCTGCGACCGGTCGAGCAGGTTCACCTCGAGCTCGCGCTCGAGCGACTGGATCTGATCGCTGACGCTGGACTGCGCGTAATGCAGCTCCTTGGCCGCCCGCGTGATGCTGAGCGTCCGGGCAACCGTCTCAAACGTTCGTAGATGCCTGAGCTCCATGATCCTGACTCCCTCTTCGGTACCCATCGGCTCACCCGATTGTATCTAGCGGGCATTCCTTACGCCGCTATCTTTAATTTCCGTTCAGGTTCCGGTTGAATGTCTCGTACCGCCGCCCGGCAACCGCGGGTCTGGTGACGAAAATAGTGAACCTGGAAACCGGGAGAACATATGGCAATGCAGGTGGGATCGCCGCCTGCCGCGGCTCCAGCGCGGTTCGGCAGGCCCTCGCGGACCCTACTGATCGGGCTCTCGCTCGGCTACTTCATGGTCCTGCTGGACCTGACGATCGTCTCGGTGGCGCTCCCCGCGATCTCTCGAAGCATGCACGTCGGGCTGAGTGGACTGCAGTGGGTCAGTAACGGCTACACTGTGACCTTCGCCGCCCTGCTGCTCACTGCGGGCTGGCTGTCGGATCGTTTCGGCGGCAGGCGCGTCTTCCTGTGGGGACTGCTCGCGTTCGGGGTGCTCTCCGGCGTCTCGGCCGCCGCGACGACTCTTCCCGTCTTGGTGGTGCTCCGGCTGGCCTTGGGCGCCGCTGGCGCGCTGCTGCTCCCGTCCTCACTCGCTGTTATCACCAATGCCTACACCGATCCTGCCGAGCGTGCCCGCGCGGTGGGATCCTGGGCGGCGATCACGGGCGCGGCACTTGCCGCCGGTCCGGTGGTGGGCGGCGTGCTGACCGAGACGGTCGGCTGGCGCGCAATCTTCCTGGTCAACGTGCCGTTGGCGCTGATCAGTCTGATCATCACGGTGCGGCTGGCACCGGAGACCGCGCGTAAGCAGCGCAGCGGGTTGGATCTGCCCGGGCAGATCAGCGGCGTCATCGCGCTGGCCGCTCTGGTGTACGGGCTGGTCGAGGGCCCGGCCAAGGGCTGGGGGGCCGCCGAGGTACTGGCCGCCTTCGCGATCATGGTGGCCGCGACGGCGGTCTTTCTCGGAGCCGAGATGCGGGCGGGCGACGCGGCGATGCTGCCGACACGCATGTTCCGCAGCCGTGGCTTCTCGGCTGCGCTGGTGGCCGGACTACTCGCCAACTTCGGCCTGTCGGGACTCCTGTTCGTCTTGTCCCTGTTCTTCCAGGACGCCCGCGGGTACTCCGCGTTCAGCGCTGGTCTGGCCTTCCTGCCGCTGACCCTCCCCACCGCCGTCAACCCGATATTCACCGGGCGCTTGGTCGGCCGGATCGGTCCGCGTCGTCCAGCCACGATCGGCTTCGTCCTCATGGGGGTCGGCGCACTGATCCAGGCGCCGTTCACCAGTGACTCGGGCCTCGCGCTGGCGGCCACCGTGCTGGGTCTACTGGTGTTCGGGTTCGGAATCTCCTTCACGTTGCCCGCCCTGGTCGCCGGCGTGGCCAGCACTGTGCCGGTCGAGTTCGCCGGGATCGGCGCGGGAGCGCTCAACTCCGCTCGTCAAGTGGGGGCCTCCCTTGGTGTTGCCGTTCTCGGTGTGATCCTCAGCGTGGCCTCATCCAACGCCACCGGCACCCGCATCGCACTGCTCGTCGGTGGGGGAGTCCTACTGATCGGGGCGCTCGTCTCCGGTACGTCGCTGCGTGGGCGCATCCCCGCCCAAGGGCGCTGAACCGAACCGGGACCGCACTTCTTCCGCCGCCCAGTCTCCAGGAGGATCATGTGGCAACTGCATCATCGTCCCCCCGCTCACCGGCCGGTCAGCCCGGCCTGCGTGTCGACGGGGTTGATCATCTGGCTTTTGTCACCTGGAGACCGCGGGCGACCTATGAGTTCTACACCCAAGTGCTGGCGATGCCCCTGGTGCACGCAATCACGGCCACCGGGTGGGTCACTGCGGACTATCCGGATTTTGTGCATTTCTTCTTCGATCTGGGGAGAGGAAACCGGCTCGCGTTCTTCTATTACTTTGGCCTGCCCGGAGAGGAGCCGCCGAGCGATCTGATGCACCGCTCCCGACACCTCGCTTTTCACGTCGATACTGAGGAGGAATTGCTGATCTGGCGGGCCCGACTCAAGGCACACGGAGTCCGGGTCAGTACACCGCTGGCGCACGAGCTGATCGAGTCGATCTACTTCGATGACCCCAACGGCATCCAGTTGGAGATCACTCGGCCGATACGCGAGATGTCGGATATCGATGTCCGCGATGCGGAGTTGACGTTGAAAGCGCTTGTCGACATAGTCGACTTCCCTCATCCCTCGGCTGAGGCGTTGTGGCAGCGAAAGGCTGAACTTGTGCGCAAGAACGCAGAGGAGTCGGCCCTGTGACGCTCGCGCTATATATACTCGACGTGCCGGAGTTTGAACCCCTGGTCCGCACCGCGCAAGGCGCAGGTATGGATCTCCGTCGCATCGGCGACTATCTTGAGCTCACCTCCCCGGAGCGGGAGTTGGTGCTGCGGCGCAATGCGACCGGAATCCGCACCGCGCTGTGGCACGCCGCGCTGACCGGCGGCCTCAACGGCCGAATCATCTCCTTCACCTCCGAGACGCTCCACCTAGCGGAGGAGGAGTAAGTGAGCACCGCCGATCCCGGTCGGACGCTCCGCAATAGCGTGCTGGTCGTCGGCGCTGGACCGGCCGGACTCAGCGCTGCACTGGCATTGCGGGCCGCAGGTATGCCCGCGACGGTCCTGGACCGCCGCGTTCAGGGGACGGTTCGGCCAGGCAGCCGCGCCGCCTATCTGCACGGGGCATCGCTGCGGGCACTGGAACAACTTCGTCCTGGACTCGGACAGGAAATCGCTGACCACGGCGTGATGTGGGCCACCAAGCGGTCGTACTGGGCCGGGCGGGAGATCTACACCCGAACCTACCCGCCGTTGCAACGGGACGGTTTGCCGCCGTTCACCAGTCTTCCACAGGTGCGCACGGAGGATCTCATGGCCGCCGCATGCCGGGATCGCGGTGTGCTGTTCCACTGGGGTGTCGAGGTGACGTCGGCGGAGAGCTCTCCGGACGGCGTTCGATTGGTGGACTCCGCGGGCGCCGCGTGGGAGGCGGATTATGTGATTGCAGCGGATGGGTCGCGGTCGGCGCTAAGATCCGCCATCCGCAGCCGTCTGGAGGGGCCGCGATCTCGAAATACTTTTGTGGTAGTCGATCTCGACGACAACCCTGCTCAGCCTATGCCGCTTGAGCGGGTGTTCCACTACAAGCACCCGAGGGTCGACGGCCGGAATGTGCTACTCGTTCCATTCGCGGGCGGCTGGCGGGTCGACCTTAACCTCCTGCTGAATGATGCGGCGGAGAAGTTCACCTCGCCGGAGGGTCTGCGTGACTGGATCCCCCGGGTTATGCCCGAGTCGTACAGCGAGCGAGTGCGCTGGGTGTCGACTTACCGGTTCGCCCAGCAGTTGGCCGATCGATTTACCGACGACCACTCCCGGGTACTGCTGACGGGTGAGGCTGCTCACCTTTTCGCCCCTTTTGGTGCGCGTGGCATGAACTCCAGCATCCCAGACGCGATACGAGCGGTACACGCCGTATGCGAAGCGTTGTCGGCCGCCAGTCCCGAGGCTGCTGCGGCGGAAATCCGGCGATTCGAGGCGGAGCGGAAGGAAGCGGCTCAGTACAATCGGTCCTGTGCCGGTGCGGCGTTGGAGCATATGTTGGCACACCGCCCTTCGGTCTGGTTGCGGCGGCGTGCCGCTGCGGCCGTAGCTGTAGCGGGGTCCAAGGCTGGGGCATGGCTGGATTCTGCCCCTTACGGACCAAAGTTGGCGGCACGCGGGACGGCCAAGAGCTCCTACTGACCGCGGATGGCAGCGGCCGAAGCAAGGTGTAGATCACCCACAGGACCACCCGGTCTGTAATACTCGGTATTCCCTCGGCGTAACTGGCGGTGGTTTGTTGTGATCGATCGATCATGTTTGGGTGATCGAGGAGTTCCCTCCGCGCATCGGGCGAAGCCGGGCTTTCGATCGGCCGTGGTCTGCTTCGATCCGGTTGTTCTCTCGGGCGGCGTCGACACGGAGCCTGTCAATCCCGGTGAGACATCAGGCGGCTTGGTCCGTGGGTAGCGTCTCCTCGGTCTCGATGATCGCTGGGGGCTGGTTGATCCACGCCTTGGTCGGCAGCGCAGGCGGAGTTGGCCGGCGGTGGAACCGCTCGGGGTTGGCGAGGTAGGCGGCGTCGAGGACCTGGGCCCGCCGGGCCTGGATCTCGTGGGCGGTGCCGTCATGGACGCTGGCCGGGGTGTGCAGAGCGATACCCGAATGCCGGTGCTCGTTGTTGTAGTAGCTGAAGAAGACCTCACAGAAGACACGGGCGTCCTGGAGGGAACCGAAACGTCCCGGGAAAGCAGGACAGTACTTGAGTGTCTTGAAGTTCGCTTCACTGTAGGGATTGTCGTTCGAGACATGCGGACGGGAATGGCTCTGGTCGATGTTGAGATAGGCCAGGAGAGCGGCGACCGGCTGGGAGGTCATCGAGGTTCCGCGGTCGGCGTGGACGGCGTTCGGCCGGAGCCCGCCGTTCGCGGTGACCGCGTGTTCGAGGAAGGCTTTGGCGAGTTCCCCGTTCTCGGTGGGATGGACCTCGAAGTGGATGGCTTTGCGGGAGAATATGTCGAGGATGACGTACAGGTCGAAGTACACGCCGCGGACGGGTCCGGTGAGTTTCGTGATATCCCAGCTCCAGATTTCGTTGGGTCTGGTCGCGAGTAGTTCCGGTTTCTTCCGGGTGGGGTGGGCGGCCTGCGCCCGCCGCTCGCCGGTCTGGTGTCGGGCACGCAGCAGCCGGTACATGGTGGACACGCTGGCCAGGTAGACGCCGTCGTCGAGCAGGGTCGCCCAGACCTGGGCGGCGGACTTGTCGACGAACCGGTCGCTGTTGAGGAGCTCCAGGAGCCGTTCACGTTCGGTGCCGTCGAGTGCCGCCGGGTGGATGGCCGGGGCCCGGGGTGGGCGTTCGGTGGATTGTGCGGGATGACGCCGGCGGTACACCGTTGCCCGTGACATCCCGAGCAGGTCGCATGCGGCCTTGATCGAGGTCAGTGGCACCAGCATGGTGAACGCCTCGCTTATGACCTGCCGGGTTTCCTGCTGGAATCCGCGCTCTCGGAGATCAGTTCCAAGCTTGAGATTTAACCACCACAAGATCGACTTTGGGTGGATCTGCGGGTTTGCCGGACAGGTGGGCGGCCTTCGCGTAATCGTGTCTCCTTGTCGAGGCCAACCTGGGCCACGTGAAGGTCGTAGAGGTGAGTTTGCTGCGCGAGAACGCCAATGTCGAATCGTTGTCTACATTGGCTCGTTTCCGTGATGGGTTCTACGACTGTCTGGACGCTCGGGCGGACACGCTGTTCGAGCTGGCGGACGCGGTGATCTGCACGGAAGGTCCGGTGACGTCCCTGGTTGAGTTGTCACTGGCGTCGGTGTTCCGCCGTGGCCACGGAGCCCTGTATGACGCGTTGGCGCAGGGCGCTATCAATGAGGAACGGCTGCGGGACCTGCTGGCCGACCAGCTCCCTTCCGACGGCCCGCTGATCTTCGGTGTGGATGCGACGACCTTTCCCAGACCGAACGCCGAGTGCTCCCCGGATCGGGGCCTGCACTACGCGCCGTGCCGCTGCGACGGCGACCGCAAGGTTGTGCCGGGCTGGGAGTTCCAGTGGGTGACCGCCCTGGAGTGGGGCCGCTCATCGTGGACGCTGCCCGTCGACGCCCGCCGCCTCGCGCAGGACTCCTGCCCGGTGGCCTCGACAGCCGAACAGATCCGCGACCTCACCCGACGGCTGGGCACACGGCCCGAACAGGCTGCACCGATGTTCGTGCTGGACCAGGGATACGCGGCCGCCGCGCTGACCCATGCTCTGGGTGACCTGCCCGTCCAGACACTCGTACGGATCGCCGGCGACCGTGTCTTCTACGACGGCCGCCCCGGCCCCCGTAAACCCGGCCCCGGCCGTAACGGCGTCCACGGCCAGCGGTTCGCCCTCGCCGCGAAGGTGAACCTGCGCCGCCCCGACCAGCTACTGATCGTGCCCGACACGACCAACTACGGGCGGGTCGAGGTCCGGGCCTGGCACCGCATGCACCAGAGAGTGGCGCGCTCGGGCTACTTCGCCCGCCTGGGAGATGAGCTGTTCACCCGGCTACCGATCATCGAGGGCAGCGTCGTCGAAGTGCGGGTGGAACGGCTACCCGACGGTCGCAGTCCGCACCGGACCATGTGGCTGTGGCACTCCGGCCCCCACGCCCCAGATCTGGACGTGTGCTGGCGGGCCTACCTGCGCCGCTTCGACGCCGGCACCCTCGCTCCACTGGCGTGCAACTCTCCCCGGTGCCGACAGCGCTCGACCAGGCGGCATCCTCGACAGCCGAAGCGCCGCCGGCCAAACCCGCCGCCCCGCGGGCCGCCGCGAGGTCTCTGCGGCCAGTTCTACACGTGGGCGGCGTCGCGACGCCAGGTCAACCTTCTCAGCGTGGGCGCCACTGGCATCCGACGGGACATCGCCGTTGATATCACGGAGACCATCGCGATCGGCCGACGCATCCTCCCGACCATCGCGACAGGCATCGCAACGGCCACCGCGCGACCGCCAGATCCTGGGAAAATCCGGGCGGCAACCCGGGGCCGACGCCGCCGGCCCGCTACCCGGCACCCGCCGTGCGCGGCGTCAGGATCGAAGCGCCGCGCGGACGTCCATGCACGGGCTTGATTCGGGGGCACCGCACTTCGGGCACGTGACGAGCCTGGCCCGCTCGACGGTCACCGGATCGGAAGCCGTGCCACCGGCACGCCGGCGCCATTCGTCGATCTGGCGGTCGTATTCGGCCAGCGCCTGCTGGTACCGGCCTTCGTGGACGAGGGAGACGAGGGGCGCGGGTGGTATGTCCGGCTCCGGCGGTCTCCAGTCGTCTCCAGTCCGGATCCCGTCCAATCTTGGCAATGACCCGTGACATCGGCCCGTCGTAGTCGCTTCCGACGGCGGTCACGGTGTCCTCGAAGGGCCCGGGGCCGTGGATCGTACGACTGAGCCAGCTCTCGGGCAGGAGCACGCGGTCGCCCGGGACGAGCGGCTCGGCGCCCTCCCACAGGTAGGCGTACCTGCCCACCCGTACCTTCATCGCCACCGACGCACCCGACTGTCCCGCGCTCGCCCGCGCGCCAATTTCGCCCACACGGTATCGACAGTCCGTGGGCGTCTGGGTCCGATTCGTACTGTCTCCGCGTGAGGGCGATACAGGTGACCCTCGCGCCGGACGTCGATCGGCGGATAGGTCATCTCGGTTCCCCGCGCCCGTCCCCTGGGCCGCCCCGCCGTCGCCTCCACCTGCCTGGCGGGAGGGGCTGTCGGCGGCGTGGCATCGAGCCTGGCCCCGGGCCGTCAGGTGTCCCAGCGTCGTCACAGCTCCTCCGGCTCGTCCGCGACGAACCTCCGCAGGCCCAGCATCCGGGCGATATTCGCCGACTGCACCGCCCAGCAATGCAGGTCGGGGCCGTGCGGACGAACTTTGGTAAGCAGGAGCCCGACCACGGACCTGCCGGCTCTCGCACCGAAGGCCGCGAACGACCCGCATGCTGACCCAGTCCCAGCCGCGGCGACTACCGACAGGACTCGACTGCTACGGAGCCAAAGGAGGCTCGAACCACCTGCCCTGCCCGCCGACCTGCAGTTTCGGCGGGCACGAGCACGTCCACAACGTGCGAACCAACCTGTTTCTGCAGGTCAGGCGGTTCGTCACGCTGCGGGGTGGACCTAACGCACCACAATAAGAACCGTCTGATCTTGGTTCAGGGTCCTGAAATCACCGTCCGCCCGGTCTCCAAGAGGCTCCTGACCAGGGACGATGTCCAGTGAACGTCCGGCCGAAGATATCATCCACTGATTCGAACACCCGTTCCGCACACCTGGCGGGTCCGGGCGTTCCGGTCCGCCTGGTGACCATGATCGTGGGGATCGTTGTCGGGTTGACGTTCCTCTTCGCGTTCGGGAACGTCGCAATGCTCGGTATCCGCCTAGGGGTGCCGACGTATGTCGCGTTCCTCGTGGCGCCGGCGGTGGACCTCTCGGTCGTGGCGCTTCTGGTCGGCACACGCCACCTCGTCCTGCACGGCGGGCCCGCAGGGGTGGTTCGGTCGGCGCGGCGTCTGCTCATATTCTCTAGCACTGTAACGCTTGCCCTGAACATCGCGGAACCCCTCATCGCCGGCCACTACGGCAAAGCCGCGTTCGATGCCGTCGGACCGCTCCTCCTGATCGGCTGGGCCGAGGTAGGGCCCAGCCTGCTCCAGGCCATGCAGGCGAGCACATCAACGCTGGACGGCGAGGCGACGAGCGACTCGTCCGCGTCGATCCGGGCGGTTCAGCCAGTGGTTCCGCAGCTGGCTCGTCAGCGGGTCGGAGAGGGAGTGCCGTCCGCCGAGGTGACGAACGACGGGAACAGGTCTGGCGCGCGGTACCAGGATCTGCTTCACCGGGCACGCGCTGAGGACGTCCTGCACTGGCAGCTCCACCGCCGCCCGATCTCCGCCGAGACGCTCCGCAAGCGGCTCCACGTCGGCGCGGGCACCGCCCGCAGTCTGGTGGCCCAGCTGCGCCGCGATGCTCGGGCTGCTGTCGACAAGGGGACACCCGGACGGTCGGCACCGTCACCGACCTCGTGATGGTGGGCGTGCCACATATCAAGCTCCGTATCGGGCGACCCTGCGTTGAGCGTCGGTGCGGCCGAGTCACGGGCTGCCGACCGCAGACCGACGGCCAGGGTAGCCGCGGTGCACTCGAGGTTCGGTCTCGGCGACAGAGTGTCGCGGCGTGGGTTCGGTGTCACGAGGCGCTGTCTTGGCGCGAGAGGGCGCGTTGCGCGTAGACGCGGGGTCCCGACATCCTCCACTGGGCGAACTGAAGGCTGACGTCGAAGCGGACTCCGACTTCCTCGTTGGTGAGTCCTCTGAACGCGGCGCACTTCGCTGCTTCCTCCGGGATGAGTAGTTCACGAGCGAGGAACATCGCCTCCTTCTCCTCGCCTGTGAAGCAGGAGGTGTCGTCCGTGAGGAGGAGGGTGTCGAACTCGTGTTCCAGGACGAGGTGCGAGATCTCATGGGCGAGGTTTGAGCGTCGCCGCACTTGCTCGTGCGACGCGCTATCAATGACCATCCGATTGGTGCCCGCGGCGACGAGGGCCGCCGACCACTTCGTCCTCCGGGTGAGGGCGAAGTGCCTGATCGCGGCCTCGGAGCACTGGCCGCGATGGTCGCCAAGTTCCTGCAGCGGATAGACGGGAACTCCGCACACGTCGGCGGTCTGGTACGGGTCGAGGCGATCGAACGATCCGATGCCCAGCCGACTGCTCCGCCGGCGCCGGTAGGCAGATCCTTCGCGAAGTCCGCGAGGACGGTGACGTCGACGACGTGACGTCCAGCCTCATCCGTGACGGTCGCCAACCGGCCGTCGGCCGGCAGCTTGCCTGGGCGAGAGGCCTTGCTGCGATGGCGGCGGCGAGGAGCAGGACACATGGAGGTTCGCCGTGCGTGGATCTCCGACCGTGTTTGGTAGGCAGGGGTGGTGGCCCCACCCTCGTCCGCGGCCACCACCCGGCCGGCAATCAGATCTTGGTGAGCAGATTCTCCATGGTGGTGATTTCTATGGTCTGGTTCTTCTGAATGCTATCGGCGAGCTGTTTCGCCGGGGCGTAGCGCCCGTCCCGGATTTCTGTGGCTGCCATGGCGACAGCGCTTCGGTGATGCGCAATCATCATGGTGAGGAACATTCGGTCGAAGGATGATCCGGTCACCATCTTCAACTTCGCCATGTCTTCTTCGCTCATCATTCCGGTCATGGCGTCGCCTGGCATCATGGTAGCTGAGCCGTGGTCGCCCATACCGTGCTCGGAACCGCTGGCGGCGGGGGGTGTGGTGGGCTGCTTCCAGGCGTTCAGCCAGCCGACCATGGTGGCGATCTCCGGGGCCTGCGCCGCGCGGATCTGGCGGGCAAGGGCCTTCACCTCCGGGTTGCTGGCGCGGGTTCCGGCCAAGTCGGCCATGTCGACGGCCTGCCGGTGGTGGGGGATCATGTTCTGGGCGAAGGTGACGTCGGCGGCGTTGTGATCGGCGGTACCGGAATTCATGGTGCCGTTGCTTCCGTCGCTGCCGCAGGCGGCGAGAACGATCGCGGCCAGGGTCGTCACGATGAGCAGTATCAGTCGTTTCATGCTGGTTCCTCGTCTGCTGGATGCCTGTATCCCGAAGGAGTTCGGGGCACGTCGGAGAAGCCCGTCAGGTCCGGGCAGGACGTGTCGGTCTACAGGCGGAGCACGCAGAGTGAGAGGCGGAGGGGCAGTTGGAACGCTGGTCGGCTGGGGGGTGCTCTCCCACGGCGGGGGGAGGCAGTGCGGAGGGCTGCTCGTCGCACCGATGTTGAGGAGAGAAACCGGGTGAGCAGCAACGCGACGACCAGCAGGATCATCAGGCGTAGGAACGCCAGGCACATCTCACCGCCGTGCCCATCATGACCCATCCCCGTCGTGGACGGAGTCATGACCTGCCGCTGCCTGGGATGAGTCGCCGACGAAGCGGCCGGGGATGCGGGCACGTCGGCCTCGTGCATCACCGACGCCCCGGCCTGCTCGGTGATGGTGGCATGGCGGTCGTGGCCCAGGTGCGTGGATAGTCCGCCATGCATGAGCAGAATGCCGAGGAGGACGGGTACGACGAGCAGGAACGGCGCCAGCCCGGCAGTGACGGTCTTGCCGTGGGGCCGGGCGCTCACGGGTCCAGTCTGCCTGACGGAAAGCTGGTCGGCTCGCAGGTGACGGGTCCGATCCTTCTGCGCCGGGGCGAGATCGGCGAGTTAGCGGACCCGGCCAACCCAGTAGGTGGAGGTGTAGATGGGCTGCAGGTTGACGGTGCGTCCGGACTGCGGGGCGGCCCACATGTAGCCGTTGCCGGCGTAGATACCCATGTGGGTGATGTTGGAAGGGCTGCCGAAGAAGATGAGATCACCGGGCTGCTTGCCGGATTTGGGTATGCGGATCGTGGCCTGGAACTGCTGCTGGGCGGTACGGGGCAGGTTCCGGCCGAGCTGCCTGTAGACGTACTGGGCGTAACCCGAGCAATCGAAGGCATACGGTCCCGCGGCGCCCCAGACATAGGGTTTGCCCTTCTGAAGTGAGGCGAGGTAGACGGCCTTCGCGCCGATCCCGCTCGCAGGAACCTCGCTCACCACGGAAGGCGTAACCGCAGTCGAGCTCGAGGTGCCTGTGCGGGTCTGCTGCGAGGGGGCCGGTGCGGTGACGGTGACGGTCACCGCACCGGCGAGGGAGGGACGCAGAGCGTCCGATCCGTCGAACACGGCGGTGATCGTCGTGGTGGACAGCAGCCGGGCCGAGATGTATGCCTCGCCCGCGCCATTGGTGCGTAGCCGAGCGGTGGTGCTCCACTTCGGGCCGTCGACGACCGCGATCCGCACCGTTTCGTCGGCGAGCGGGGCCTGCCGGTCCACACTGACCGCACGAACCGTGAAGATCACGGGCGAGTTCGGCGTGATCGTGGAACGATCGGAAGTGATCGACAGGGCGGTGAAACTGGACGCCGTGGCCGGAGCTGCGATCGCGCCGACCGGCGGTGTGGCCTTGTCGTGCTGCGTGGGCGGATGCGGGCGGCCGATCATGTCTGCCGCGGTGACCGGTGTGGAGGGCATCGCCGGGACGGTGTCGGAGGTGGCCAGGGCGAAGCCGGTGGATGCGGCAGCGAAGCTGCCCGTGGTCATCAGAGCGAGGGTCGCCGTTCGGCGTCGCGCCGGTGTCAGGCGTGCTGAGCGTAGACGGAGTTGCTCGGCGCCCCGCAGGAGGCGCGAGTCACCAGCGTGCCCGCTGTCTCGAGCCGGTAGACCGTCCCTACCAGTGCGATCCATCCGCAATCCTCCTTGGCCCCCATCCGATACGTACTACTATGACATGTAGCAGATCGGGCGAGAACGGACGGCCCCCCAACGCCGGAGCATCATCGAAGAGTGGAAGAAGCGGCGGAGAGGCGACGATTGCCGACCTGCCATCACTACTACTGAGGTCAGGAACCATGGTTCGGACGTCAGATGGTCGGAGGGCTCGCGGACGCGGTCTCGCCTGGGAGCGTGACGGCCACTCCTGATCGGTGAACGCCGGTCATGTGGTTGGCTCGAAGAGCGCCGTAGCGGCACTGATCGCCGTTTCGGGGGCTGGATGTGAGAGGAAACGGACGTGGTGGAGCAGCTCGGTGACCTGGAGGCCGAGATCATGGACCGGGTCTGGTCCGCCCGGGGGCCGGTGACCGTGCGCGACGTCCGTGGGCTGCTCGCTCGTCCTCTGGCTTACACGACCGTGATGACTGTGATGGATCGGCTCTTTCGCAAGGGTTGGCTGCGGCGGGAGCGGTCGGGCCGGTCCTACCGGTACCAGCCGGCGCTCAGCCGCAGCGCCTACACTGCGCGGTTGATGAGCGAGGTGCTTTCCGGGACGGAGGACCGGGGGTTGGCGCTGCTCCATTTCGTCGAGACCATGGGCGCGGCGGAGTACGAGTCGTTGCGCAGTGCCGTGCAGTGGCACGAGGCGCGGCGGATGCGGGGCGGCGACTCGGCATCCCCAGCATGATCGCCGCCCTGCTGGCGGTCTACGCCCTGCTCGTCGTCTATGGACTGCCGCATCCGTTGAGGCGGGCAGTCTGGACGTCCCGCGCACCCCGGCTCGCGATCACCATGTGGCTCGCCGCCGGGGTGTCCGCCGTCCTCGCCGTGCTCCTTGCCCTCGTGCTGCTGATCGTGCCCGCGCACACTTTCGGCGACCTACTCATCCTGCCGGTGCAGTGGTGCGGCTGGGCCGACCATCACCTGCCCTCTCTGACCTGGACCGTATCGCGGACGGTGGGGACCGCAGGCATCGTCGGTGTGCTGCTTCGACTCGGATATGCCACCGTCGGCGTGACTCTCGTGCAGCGTCGGGCGCGACTGCGTCACCGCCGCGACGTCCGTCTCGTGGGCCGTTTCCTCCCGACGCTTGACGTGTTCGTTCTCGACCATCCGCAGCCCAGCGCGTTCTGCCTGCCGGGAAGAGGCGGGACCGTCGTGCTGAGCGCCGGAGCGTTGCATACCCTGCCACCCGCCGAGCTGCACGCGGTGATAGCTCATGAGCGGACGCATCTCTACGGCCGTCATCACCTCGTCATCACCGGCGCGGTGGTCCTTGCTCGGGCGTTCGGGTTCGTCCCGCTCTTCGCCGATGCGCACGGCGAACTGCGGCGGCTCGTCGAACTCGCCGCCGACGACGGCGCAGCGCGACACTGCCCCCGCGACGCCGTCGCGCATGCCGTCCTGCGTCTCGCCGCCCCACCCGCCACCGCGTTGGGCATGGGAGGAGGCACCGCCGTGCGCCAGCGAGTCCTGCGCCTGCTCGCCGCACGAGAACCACTCGGCGCTCCCGCGGTCGCGGCGCGGGCGCTGTGGATCGCTGCGCTCCTCTTCTTGCCTCTCGCGGCCATTGCCCTACCCGCCCTCAGCGACCTCGGCTACCACTGCGCCTGACCCGGGGTGCTGCGCGCTCCTGCTGCTTATCCGCGAAGGGCTACTCACCGACGGAGTCGCCGCGGCGTTGAACCAGACGCTCGTCGCCGTCTCGGTCGGCATCGTCGTGCTCGCGGTCGCGTTCTGGGAACTGCACCAGCGCCGCCGCCCCGCGGCGGCCGGAGACGCCGCAGCCTGCAGCTGCGGCGGATGTGCCTGCTGACCCAAGGATCCGTGTATGACGTTCAGCCGCGCGCAGCACGCCCAGCCCCGCTCGGTGGTGGTCCTCCCCAGGCAGAGGGCCACCACCGTTCCACTTCCGACGGGCGATCGGCTCGGACCATCCCGTTCCCACCGTGGTCCGGGCTTCCGCTCAGTGCCTGCCCGACCACCAGCCCGGGAGACACTCGGAGTCCTGACCAACCGTGTTACTACTGAACGCGGCCGACGGAGTAAGACGACGTCCAAATCTTTGAGAGTTTCACCACGTCGCCGGTCTTCGGGGCGGCCCACATCTTTCCGTCGCCCGCATAGATTCCTTCATGGTAGATGCCGCCGGGCTGCCCGAAGAAAATGAGATCACCTGGCTGTTCGGAGCCCTGCGCTATGCGGGTGGTCGCCGCGTACTGTTGGTCGGTGGTACGGGGAAGGCTCTTACCAAGCTGCCTGTAGACGTACTGCACGAGGCCGGAGCAGTCGAAGCTGCTCGGTCCGGTCGCACCCCATACGTATGGCTTGCCGGCGTGCAATGACGCCAGGTAGACCGCTTTTTCCCCGATGCTCGTCGCCCCGGTGGCAGGTCCGGGAGGCGTGGACGCAGACTCAGTAGAGGTGACCGCGGTTCGCGTCTCGGCCCTGGACGCAGGTTTTGGTGACGCCGTCATCGGCGCAGTCGGCTGCGGCCGGGGGCGGACCCGGATGATCGCCGGCCCAGATGTCGCGGTCCCGAACGAGTCGTTGCCGGCGAACAAGGCCCTGACCTGGGTGGTGGTCAGGACCTTCGCGGTATAGCCGGCATAGCCGCGCCCATCTGTCCGAAGAATCTTGAACGTCGTCCACCCCGTCGAAAACTGGGCCTGCACGAGGATGTCCTGGTTGGCTACCGCGCTGCCCGATTGGTCGGTCAGCCGGAATCCGACCTCGGTCGGCTCGTCGGCATCGACTGTCAGGTCGGCGACGGCTGGGGCGAGGGACGCCGAAGCTCGTGCGGTCGCGATGGCGGGAGCACTCTGGCGCGGCACCAGCGACGTTCGGACCGCGGGAGTGACGGTTCTGCTTCCCACCGCGGCGCCGAGAGCGCCCGCGGCGACCCTCGTTTCCCCGGTTTCCGGGTCAGCGGGGGAGCCTTCGAAGGTGCTGGCCATGGCGACACCGGATATCGCCATCGTGCTCGTGGTGATCACGGCCACGGTCGTCCGGGTAGAGGTCCGCGCGAGCAGTGACCTGGCGTAAGAGGAAGCACGGTGTCGTCCCCGCCCCGATCTTGCAGATCGCCCTTCGGAGGAACAGATTTCGGCCGAATACACGTGAGCCCTTTCCCAGACGCCTGCGAGGTGAGCTGTCGGGTTCGGGCGGGAAGCCCGGCCGAACGCACAACGACGTCCGGCTTCACCCCGAGGGCGGCCGTCGAGGACGGGACGCCCGGAGAAACGTGGTTCCCCCGCTCCTGTCCCGGCTGCGCATGGAGGGGCCACCGGACCGGGGACAGGACTCGGCGTGCGGTCCGATGCTGCTTGGCGGTAACACGTTACCACTACGCACCATAGTAGGAAGAGAGGGGCGAGTTGACAACTGGCAACAGATGCCGAGCCGCGATGGCGGGGTTGACCGCTGGCCCGCCACAGGCGTGGGGATCACGAGGGACGCGGCCCGCGGGACCCTGTAGAGGGCCAAGTTCCGCGAAGCGCACGAACGCTCCCGTCGGGCGCGGAGTACAGGGGGCGACCGGTGACTGCTTGCAGCGAGCGCAGGAGGCCGCCGGCCTTGCCTTGCGCGCCTAGCATCTGCACCCCGGCCTACTACGAGCCGTAGTTGATCGGGTCGGCTCTCAGTGGTTCCGGGCTCTCCGAGTCCTGTCCCAGGTTCACAGGACCCCTTGCCTCCGGGCATGTCCAGGGGTGTCAGATCGTGAGCGGGCTGCCTGGGCTGCGCGCGGAGCGCGCCGATCGTCGGGCCCCAGAGGATGACCTCCAGCCAGTCACATGTGCCTGATTCTGGCGGGTGTACATGGCTCAGCGGGTGAGCGACGGGGTGTGCGCTGTACGTCCAGCGGAGTGCGTCGGTGTCGTCGAGGGGGTAGTGAGGGTGCCCGGTAGTCGGAGGCGTTTGAGCAGAATGGCGTTGACGGCGACGATGATGCTGGACCCGGACATGGACACCGCGGCGATCTCGGGCCGCAGGACGAGCCCGAAGGCCGGTTCGAAGACGCCGGCGGCGATGGGGAGCGCGATGGCGTTGTAGCCGACGGCCCAGGCCAGGTTCTGGCGCATTTTGCGCAGGGTGCCGCGGCCGATGAGCAGGGCGGCCGGGACGTCGAGGGGATCGGAGCGCATCAACACCACGTCGGCCGTCTCGATCGCGACGTCGGTGCCGGCGCCGATCGCGATGCCGAGGTCGGCCTGGGCGAGCGCGGGGGCGTCGTTGACGCCGTCGCCGACCATGGCGATCCGCCGGCCGCCCTGTTGGAGCTTGGCAATCGTGGCGGCCTTGTCGCCGGGGAGGACCTCGGCGATGACGGTGTCGATGCCGAGCTGGCCGGCGATCCGGTTCGCGGTGGCCTCGTTGTCGCCGGTGAGCATGATGACCTCGACCCCGGCCTCGTGCAGAGCCCGCACGGCCTGGGCCGCCGTCGGCCGCGGGGCGTCCGCGAGCCCGATGACCCCGGCAGGTCGGCCGTCAACGGCGGCGAGCACCGCGGTCCGGCCGCCGGCGGCGAGAGCGTCGCGGCGCTCGCCGAGGTCTCCCGGCCGAATGCCTTCTTGGGCCATCAGCCGGAGGTTGCCGACCGCGACCCGCCGGCCGTCGACGGTGGCGACCGCGCCGTGCCCGGGGACATTGACGAACCCCTCCGCCCGCGCCCGCGCGACGCCCTGGGCGTCGGCGTGGCGGACCACGGCGGCGGCCAGCGGATGCTCGGACTCGCGTTCCACCGTGCTCACGAGCCGCAGCAGCTCGTCCTCGGTGATACCGCCGGCGTCGACGATGACGTCGGTGACCTCGGGTTCGCCCTTGGTCAGGGTGCCGGTCTTGTCCATGACGACGGCACCGATACGCGCCGAGGACTCCAACGCGGTCGCGTTCTTGAACAGGATCCCGCGCTTCGCGCCGAGCCCGGTACCCACCATGATCGCGGTCGGGGTGGCCAGCCCCAGCGCGTCCGGGCAGGTAATGACGACCACGGTGATCGCGAACAGGACGGCGTCCCGGGCCGGCCGGTCGCTGGCCAGTAGCCAGACCAGCAGTGTCGCGAGACCGCCCGACAGGGCGACGAGCACCAGCCAGAACGCGGCCCGGTCGGCCAGGCGCTGCCCCGGCGCCTTGCTGTTCTGCGCCTGCTGGACGAGGGCGACGATCTGGGCCAGGGCGGTGTCGGCGCCGACCTTGGTCGCGCGCACCCGCAGTGTGCCGGTGGTGTTGATGGTGGCCCCGATGACCCCGGCGCCGGCAGCCTTGTGCACGGGGAGGCTCTCCCCGGTGACCATCGACTCGTCGACGTCGGACTCGCCGTCCTCGACCAGCCCGTCGACGGCGATCTTTCCGCCGGGGCGGACGAGCAGCAGGTCGCCGACGACGACCTCGGAGGTGGGCACCTCGACCGGCTCGCCGTCCCGGACGACCAGGGCCCGCTCCGGCGCCAGTTCGAGCAGGGTGCGGATCGCGTCGTTCGCGCCACCGCGAGCGCGCATCTCGAACCAGTGCCCGAGCAGCACGAACGCGGCCAGGACGGTGGACGCCTCGTAGAAGACGTCACCACCGCCGGTCAACGTCACGACCAGCGAGTACGTCCAACCGGTACCGATCCCGACGGCCACCAGGACCATCATGTCCAGGGTCCGGCCCCGCAACGCCCGCACCGCACCGTCGAAGAAGATCCATGACGCCCAGCCGATCACCGGCAGGCTCAGGATCAGCTGGAACACGTCGTCACGAAGCCCGAACGGCGCAGCCACGTGGAAGCCCAGCACGTCCCGGCCGATCGACGACCACAACAGGATCGGCACCGAGAAGACCACGGCCACCAGGAACCGGTTACGCATGTCCGCGGCCATCGCCGCCATCGACATCCCGCCATGTCCACCGTGACCCATCGCGTCGTGCGGCGAGCCCACCGGCGTCTCCGGTGCCCCGGCGTGATGGTGGACCGGTTCGGCGAGCGGATCGCAGACATGCTGCGGTACAGATTGACCCCTGCAGTGATACCCACAGTCACGTACCCAGTCGGCAAGCCGGGCTGCCGACGTCCGCTTCGGGTCGAACCGCACCGCCGCGGTTTGTGCGACCGGGTTGACCACTACCTCGATGACGCCCGGTTGGCGTCCCAGCACCGACTCGACGCGTGCCTTCTCGGTCGCCCATTGCAGCCCCGAGACCTCCAGGACGGCGGTCGAACCGTCGTCGCGAGGGCCGTCCGGTCGATGCTGCTGCACGACTGGCTCCATTTCGTCTCGCGGGCCGCGTCGACGCCAACGCCACTCACGACGTTGGGTAGTAGTCTTCCGGCCCTTTCGTGGAGCGTGAGACATACCCTCCCAGGGTACCCTCCCTGCGAGCACCCAGCTGTGTCTGTGCGGTGAGCTGGTCCTATTCGGCAATGATCGTGGAGCATCCTTGCGCTTCCGGCGCGCCGTCATCTAGATCGGATAGTCGACGGTAGGCAGGTCGTACTATGCATGGTAGGAGGTGGGTGTCACGGCCCCGGACGAAGCTCGCAGCATGGGCTCGGCCATGGGCAGGCAGCCGAGCAGAGACCGGTGGCCTGCCGCATGGCGGTCCGTAGGGCTCGCTGTCGCCGCAGCGGCAGTGCTGGTCGGTGTCGTCGCCATGCATATGGGCTTGGCCCCGGTGGCGATCGAGCCGCCGGTGGGAGACGTGCACGCTATCCACACCATGGCGACCCTCGTCGCCGGCCGGCCCGCCGACGACGTTGTCATCCGTCCAGACCAGCATGCCGTCCACATGACGGCCGAGTCCCGCTCAGACATGGTCGGCGCCCAGGAGTCTGTGCGCCTCCCCGCGCTGACTGATCGGGATGGGATGGCAGCACACGCCGGCGGCGTCTGCCTGGCGCTGGCGGTGCTGGTGCTGTCGTTGCTCGTCCTCGGCGCCTGGCGCGCCGGCCGATCGACGGCGGATGATGCGCCGCTCAGCGCACGAGATTCGCTCATGCCCTGCCGATCGCGACCACCGACTCCTTCACTCGCACAGTTGTGCGTTCTCCGGACGTAAAGGGTCGGACCCGGTAGCTCCCCGGGACCGATCCTGCTCACGCGGCCGGGCGTTTCCACGCCCGCCGGATCCCGCGATACGTCTGGAGTATCGGCATGTCCTCATACAGACCCAGGACACCGGTGTCCCGGTGGTCCACCCGCCGCCGGCTGCTCACTTTTCTCGTGGCCGTCACCGTCACGGCCGTAGCAGTCATTACCGGTCTGGTCGTGAACCAGACGAGCAGCACCCACGAAACATCCGTATCCCCATCGTCGCAGCAGGTGACCGATGTCGAACGGGCACGTCCGGTGTCCGGTCGGACCGTCACTCGGGAGATCACCGCCCGTCAGGCGACGGTCGACATCGGCGGGCGGAAGGTGAACACATGGACCCTCGACGGCGTCCTGCCTGGCCGCGAGCTGCGGGTGGGGGTGGGCGACCGGTTGCGGGTGACGTTGCACAACCGTCTCCCGGCCGAAACCTCGCTGCACTGGCACGGCCTCGAGCTACGCAACGATATGGACGGCGCGCCTGGTGCGGGCGGCCCTCCAGCGGTGGCGCCGGGCGGGACCTTCACCTATGACTTCGTCGTCCCATCCCATCCGGGTACGTACTTCTTCCACAGCCATGTCGGTACGCAGCTCGACCGGGGGTTGTACGCACCGCTGATCGTCGAGGATCCCGCGGTCCGAGGTGATGACGATGCCGACGCGGTGCTCATGCTCGACGACTGGACCGACGGTCTCGGACGTTCCCCCGACCAGGTGCTCGCGGATCTACGAGCCCGGGGCATGGCTGGCATGTCAGACAAGGGCAGCGACTCGACCGGCATGCCCGGTATGGACCACGGCTCGATGGACGGTACGGGTTCCGGCGACCCGCACACCGGCGGCATGGGTCCGGGCGAAGCGGACTCCGGGGATGTGCAGTATCCGGCCTATCTGATCAACGGTCGCAGACCGGAGGTCCCCTACACACTCGCCGTCCGGCCCGGACAGCGGGTCCGCCTTCGGCTTGTCAACGCCGGGTCGGACACGGTTTTCCGGCTCGCTGTCGGTGGTCATCAGCTCACCGTCACCGACGCCGACGGAAGGCCAGTCCAGCCCGTGACCGTCGACACGCTGCTGATCGGCATGGGCGAGCGTTACGACGTCGTCATCACGGCCGACACCGGGACCTTCCCCATTTTCGCCGCTCCGGAGGGGAAGGACGGCATGGCGATGGCCGTGCTGCGCACGGCGGCAGGAAGCATGCCAGATCCAGCGGTACGACCAGCCGAACTGAACGGCCGCCTGCTGTCCTACCGCGACCTCACCCCCGTGCCGAACGACGTCCTTCCGGCCCGCCCCCCGGATCGGGTGCTGAACGTCGATCTCGGTGCTGATGCGGTCGGCTACCGTTGGACGATCAATGGTCGGACCTTCGAGAATCGGTCCGCTCTGCAGGTGCGTCAAGGTGAACGCCTCAGGCTGGTCTTCCGAAACACAACGATGATGAACCATCCGATGCATGTGCACGGGCACACCTTTGCCCTACAGCCGCCAACGTCGTATGGAGCCCGCAAGGACGTGGTGATTGTCCCACCGATGCAGACGGTCACGGTCGACCTGCAAGCGGACAATCCCGGCCAGTGGATGGTCCACTGCCACAATTCCTACCATCAGGCGGCAGGAATGATGACTGTGCTGTCCTACGTGACGAACTAGGAGCCAGCGGCCGGCCCATCGGCTTTCCCTTCCTGGCGGCGCCGATGGGCTGCCTGCCACTTTCAGGCAAAGCGGTAATATTGGTAACCGGCGCCGGCGACGAAGAGGCGCAGGCGCCTACCTTCCATGCATTGGACGAGCTTCGGGGAGGCTATCCACGTCTGGACTACCTCTTCCGGGGCAGCGACAATCGTGGCCGTTGTGGTCAGGCCGGGCTCGGTGGCCTGACAGTGCCGGCCGTTTGCTCTCGGTGAGATAGCCTGGCGCTGTGATGGCCAGTCGCGACAGGATGCTGGGATGGCGATCCGTCGCGGCTCTCCTCCTGCTCGCGGCGCTCGCGAGCTCGCTACTCTCGGCGTTGCTGTGCGGGTCTGCGGAGCACTCGGCGCGCGGCTTTGAGGCGCTGGGCGGCGCCAGCCTCGTGAGCGTGGGAGAACGCCCTCATGCTTCATCCGCGGTGGGCGCAGAGAGCCATCATGATGGCGAATTCCATTGCCCTGACCGGATCGCCGATCTGGTTCTCTTGGGCGCCACGGGTTTGATCCCCGCTGTGGGTTCGGTGTTCGCGCTGGCTGCAGCCGTCTTCCTGCTGTCCGCCCTGGTCTTGTTCGTTTCCGGCTGTCCCCGCCTCCGGCGCCAGACGGTTGCTCCTGACCGCCTCCCGTGTCGGCTGGCACAGCTGTGTGTGCTGCGAACCTGATACTCGCCTCGCTTTGAGTACGGACGTCTGATCGCCCCTGCGTGCTGTGACCTGCGTGGTCGCCACCGCCGAAGTTGAGTAGGTGGCATGCCGACCCCGCGCCGGCTCGTCGTCGCAGCCCCCTGACGGGGGCGCGAAAATGTGGACCGCAACCGGCGAATGCGTTCGGTATTCCACCATCTCGCGATGCTCTCACTTGTGAAGGATATCCGCTATGCGGAAAACCGTCGTTACACGTATCCCCCCGGTCCCGGGCCAGCCGCTCGGTACGCCGCCGATGGCAGACTCCCCGGCGAGCGTGGTCGGCGACACGCCAGTTCTTTGGATTCCCGACGTCTGTTTCGGTAGTGCTGGCGGGTTCTGGGCGAAGTTGGAAGGTCACAATCCGGGTGGCATTAAGGACCGGCCCGCCCTGCACATGGTGGCCTGTGCCCGAGAACGCGGCGAACTGGCTCCTGGCCGCGCGGTAGTCGAGTCGACCAGCGGCACACTGGGGCTCGGGCTGGCCCTGGCAGGAATCGTCTACGGCCACCCGATCATCCTGGTGACCGATCCGGGCCTGGAACCGCTCATGCACCGCCTGCTGACCGCCTACGGCACTCGGCTAGAGATCGTCGAGCGGCCTCATCCGACCGGGGGCTGGCAGCAGGCCCGGCGGGACCGGGTCCAGGCACTGCTCGGCGAGCATTCCGGCGCGTACTGCCCAGACCAATACCACAACCCGGACAACGTGGCGGCCTATGAAGGACTGGCACGGGAGGTGGCACAGCAGGTCGGCCGGGTGGACGTGCTGGTGTGCAGCGTCGGCACGGGAGGTCACAGCGCCGGGGTGTCGCGCGTGTTGCGCGAGATGTTTCCGGACCTGCGCCTCGTGGGAGTCGACACGATCAGTTCAACGATCTTCGGGCAGCCAGACGGACCGCGGCTCATGCGGGGTCTCGGAAGCAGCATCTATCCACGTAACGTCGCCTATCAGGAGTTCAGCGAGGTCCACTGGGTAGCGCCCGGCGAGGCGGTGTGGGCCTGCCGGCGGCTGGCGGCAGCACGATTCGCCAGTGGTGGATGGAGCGTCGGAGCGGTCGCGCTGGTGGCGTCCTGGTTGGCGCGGCGCGAACCGAACGGCACCCGCATCGTGGCGATCTTCCCCGACGGTCCGCAGCGATACTGGAGCACCGTCTACGACGACGGATTCTGCGCCGAACACGGACTGTTGGGTATGGTGCCCGCCCAAGATCCCGACCATCTTGAGCATCCCTCCGAACGGGCTGTCGACCGGTGGACCCGATGCGCGAGGGTCGTCGATCCGCTCGCCGATCCTCGGCTCGCCGGACACGGGGAGCGCCACCCATGAGGACAACGCTCGCGCAAGCGCGTTCCTTCAACGGGCCGATCCGCCTGCTGCTGGTCAACCAGCTCGGCATCAACATCGGCTTCTACATGCTCATGCCCTACCTGGCCACCTACCTGGCCGGAACGCTCGGCCTCGCCGCCTGGCTGGTGGGTTTCGTCCTGGGGGTACGCAACCTGAGCCAGCAGGGCATGTTCCTGCTCGGAGGAAGCCTCGCCGACCGTTTCGGCTTCAAACCAATGATCATAGCGGGACTCGCCTTGCGCACGGCTGGTTTCGCACTACTCGGAGTAAGCAACGCTATTCCGGCACTGATAGTCGCCTCGGCCCTGACCGGTTTTGCCGGGGCGCTGTTCAACCCGGCGGTGCGCGCCTACCTCGCCCAGGAAGCCGGGGAACGGCAAGTCGAGGCGTTCGCGGTGTTCAACGTCTTCTACCAGCTCGGCATCCTGCTCGGCCCCCTTCTCGGGCTCGCCCTGCTCGCCGTCGACTTCCGACTGATCTGCGCCATCGCTGCCAGCCTGTTCCTGGTGCTCACCGTGCTGCAGGTGCGGGCCCTGCCCACGAGGAAGGCCGATCCGTTCGCCGCCGAAGCCACCGCCGACGACAGGATGCGGGACTCCATCCTGCGTGCCTGGCGCATGGCGCTGGCGAACCGGCCGTTCCTCCTGTTCTCCCTCGCCATGATCGGGTCGTATGTGCTCACCTTCCAGGTCTACCTGGGCCTGCCGATGGAGGTGCGCAGGCTGACCGGCGGCGAGGTCGGGGTCATGCTGCTGTTCGCCGTGTCCGGGCTGCTTACCGTCGCCGGCCAGGTGCGACTCACCGCCTGGGCGAAGGCCCGCTGGACCCCCGCAGAGGCCATGGTCCGCGGACTGGTGCTGATGGGCCTGGCATTCCTGCCGCTCGCCGTGGCCGCGTCCGCCGACGGTAACCAGCTGGAAGGATCGCGGGTTGCCCCGCAGCCGCTGCTGACGCAGGCCGTGGCGCTGCTCCCCGTGCTCGCCGCCGCTGTCCTACTCGCAGTCGCAACGATGATCGTGTATCCGTTCGAGATGACGACCATTGTCACGCTCGCCGACAACCGCATGATCGGTACCTACTACGGCCTGTACAACACGCTGTCCGGCATCGGTATCGCCGCCGGCAACCTGCTCACCGGCGTCGCCCTCGACGCCGGCCGGACCGCTGGGCTGCCCGCCCTTCCCTGGGCGCTGCTGATGGTTGTCGGTGGATGCTGCGCGGTCGCCGTCCACCGCCTCGAGCGCGGCGGCCGGCTCGCGCCTCGGCCGGCGCAGCCACCGGACCAGGCGGAGGGAACTTCGGTGATGGTCAGCAGCTCTCCACCAGGGAGATCATAGGGAGCGGCCGGAGCCGTTCCCCGAGGTCGTCGCGGTGCGCGTCGAGCGGCTCGGTCGCGTGCGCTCCAGCCATCACGAGGAACTACTATGCTCGGTAGTTGATGTGTTCTACGGCCGGTCGAAGATGTCCCGGCGTGGACCGCGATGGGTCGTGCCGGGATGGGAAGGGACGTGGGCCGATGCTGCTGGCAGCCGGTGCGAATGTCGGTTCGGTGGTGACTTCCGGATCGCTGGTGTTGGCCTTGCCGATCGCGCTTGCGGCGGGGGTGGTGTCGTTCGTCTCACCGTGCTGCCTGCCGCTTGTTCCCGGCTATCTCTCGTACGTCACGGGGCTCAGCGGTGCCGAGGTCAGCCGGACAGCCAATGCGGTGTCCGGCCCGTCCCTGGCTGCTTCCAGTGACGGGCCGAGGGTCGGTGGCGAGGGCTCGAGCGCACAGGGCGAGCCGGCCCTCGCGACAGGTGTGAACACTGCCACCTCGGTCCGCGTCCGGACGACGACGTCCCCCGGACCTGCGGGTCTGCGGCCAAGCCAGTCGTGGCGGCGGAGCCGCATGCTGGCAGGCGGAATCCTGTTCGTCCTAGGCTTCTCGGCGGTCTTCGTCAGTTACGGAGCCGCGTTCGGTGGAGCCGGCCGGCTCCTTCTGATCCACCAGCAAGTGATCAGCAAGGTCCTTGGTGTTCTCACGATCCTCCTTGGGTTGATGTTCGCCGGGTTGCTGGGATGGCTGCCATGGGCAGGCCGGACGGCGCGATTCCGCTATCGGCCGGCCGCGGGCCTGGTCGGCGCGCCCATGCTGGGGGTGCTGTTCGGTATCGGCTGGACGCCGTGTATCGGACCGACGCTGGCCGCGGTGCTCAGCCTGTCCTTCAACACGGGCACCGCGGGGCGGGGGGCGCTTCTCTCCTTCGCCTACAGCCTGGGTTTGGGACTGCCGTTCATCGCCGCTGGGATGGCCTTCGAACGGGCGACGCTGGTCTTCTCGGTGATCCGGCGCCACTCCGCCGCCGTCATGCGTGTCGGCGGAACGATGCTGGTCCTGGTCGGTCTGTTGCAGGTCACCGGCCTGTGGGCCGAGTTGATCAGCCGTATGCAGGGCCTCGTAACCGGTTTCCAGGCGCCCTTGTAGGAGACCGTGTCCCTCGGCCGGCGGGCTACCTCACGCCGTAGGTCGTCCGTCGCGGGACACTCGACGATTCCTATCCGGTTAGTGACGAAGAGTCATGGGCGAGGCGTGTGAGGTCGGCGGCGTACTGCTGCGCGGTCGTTCCACCCGTATGGATCACTGTGGTGGTGTCCTTGGGACTGAACAGATACACCACGCCGGAGTGCTCGACGCTCTCTCCGCCCACGCCTTCCTTGATCACTGTTCTGGGTAGCTTGAGCTGGTCGAGGACCGCGCCGGTCGCGGTGGTCCCGCCACGCAGACCCACGAAGGTGGGGTCGAACTGATCGAGCCAGCGGCGCAGCACCGGCGCGGTGTCCGACGCGGGATCTTCGGTCACGAACACGACGTCGACCCGGCGGCGGACCTCCACCGGTAGCAGTGCCCGCGCGGCGGCGAGGTCGGCCATCGTGGTCGGGCAGACGTCGGGGCAACGGGTGTAGCCGAAGAACAGCACCGCGACCTTGCCAGCCGTGCGGGTACGGAAGTCGAACGTCCTCCCCGCCGTGTCGCTGAGAGTGAACGCTGGCCGAGGGATCGACGGGTCGAGGCGGGTGCCGGCGAAGCCACCGGAGTCGGTTGCCGACACCCGCACCGGCCCGTCGCTCCGCCCGCCGCAGCCGGCGAGCAAAGCCGCGGCGAGGAAGGCGAGGAACAGGCCGATGACCCGGTGAAGGACCTTCACGGTCCCACCTCGCTGTAGCGAACGGACCAGGTGAGGCCCCCGTCCTGGCTGGCGAGGATGCCGCGCCGGGCGACGGCCACGTACAGGGCCCCACCGGCGGCTGTCATGGCTTCGGGTTCACCGTAGGTGGTGCCGCGACGCGCCCAGGTACCTCCACGGTCCTCGGACCGCCACACCCCACCGGAGTCGTCAACGCCCCACACCGTTCCATCCGAGTGCCAGGCGAGGACGGCCAGCGGCGGCGCACCCGCGACCGGCCGCCACCTGCGCCCGCCGTCCCTGCTCGCGGCGAGACCCTCCTCCGTCACCGCAAGTACGGCATCCGGGTCTGTGGGACTGACGACGAAATCCCTCATCGCAAGCCGGCTACGCGCGTCCCAGGTCTTTTGGTCGACGCTGACAAGAAAGGCGCCGCCGGTCGCGTCGTAGCCATAGACCCTCCCGTGGGCAGCGGCGAGGGCGTGGAAATCCGCCTTGCCGTACAGGGACAACGGCCGCCAGTTCTGCCCGGCGTCGGTGGACTCCAGCAGGCCGAGGAGCGGCGGTGCCTCCTCGCGCAGATCCGGGTGCCCGGAGGCGAGGAAGGTATGCGCGCCCAGTACCGTGAAACCCATCGTGTCCTGGAATCGACCTGCGACCCGCTCGGCCGCTCCACGTTCGGGTATCCGGAACAGTCCCATGTGAGTCGCGGCGTACAGCGCGCCGTCCGCCGGATCGACCCCCAGACCGTGTACGTGCACGACGCCACCGACCTGATCAGCCTGGTCGGTGCCCGATCCGCGCCCCCCGGAATCCGGGCCCATCACCAGCAGTGGCACGGCGACGGCGACGGCAAGCACAGCGACTCCCACCCCGACGATCAGCACGATCCGCCGCGGCCGGCCCCAGGACGTGGCTCCGCCAGCCCGCGGCTGCTCCGTCGCGCGCCCGCCCATTGACCTCTCCTCAGTCCGAGTCGACCACCCGCAGCCCCACAGCGGCAACCACGGCTGATGATCAGTCGCCCGCTGATGCTCCACCGGGCCCACGTCGATATCTACTATGCCTTATAGTTGACATGGCTTCTACGGCAGGTCGAAGCAACGTGCGGCGGCGAACCAGACCTTGCGGGCGAGGGTCTACCATCGCCACATCGCCGCAGCCGTCCGGCAGCCCCACTCGGCTGCGGGGACCGCACATCTCGTACAGGTCTGCCGCCGGCAGAGGGAGGCGGTGACCATGCGCGGAGCAGGTGACCTGGAAGCCGCGGTCATGGACAGGCCGTGGTCTACGCAGGAACCTCGGAACGTCCAGATGGTGTACGAGGACTTGCCATGAGGGATATGGCATGACGGTCGCCGTCGCCCTGCTGGCCTATGCGACGGTGCTCGCCGTCACCTCACCCCGGTTGCTGCGCGGCGCGTCCTGGGCCGACCGCGCGCCACGGCTGGGGATCTGTCTATGGCAGGCGTTGTCCATGTCCGTGCTCGCCGCCGCCGCGCTCGCCGGGTTGGCGCTGGCCCTACCCAGCCCGCGTCTGAGCGCCAACCTCGCCGCGCTGCTTCGCGCCTGCATCATGTCCCTGCAGGCCTCGTACGCCACCCCCGGTGGCGCCGGCATCGCGGGCGCCGGATTGACCCTGACCACGATTCTCCTGCTCCGTGTTGGCTTCTGCGCCACCTCCGGCCTCGCCCGCGCCGGGCGCGAACGCCGCCGGCACGCCCGGAAACTCGCCGTCGTCGCTCGACCCGCTCCCGCCCTCGACGCGGTCGTCCTCACCCACCCCACGGCCGCGGTCTACTGCCTACCCGGCCGCGCCCGCCGGGTGGTCCTCACCACCGCGGCGGTCGAGACGCTCACCGCCGAGCAGCTGCGGGCCGTTCTCGCCCACGAGCGGGCGCACCTGGCCGAACGACACCACCTCATCCTGGCCGGTGCCGACACCTTCGCCCGCGCCTTCCCGCGCATCCCCCTGTTCATCGCGGCGCGCGCCGAGATCGCGCGACTCCTCGAGCTGGCCGCGGACGACGCCGCATGCCGCCACCACGAACGACGCTCCATCGCCGCCGCGCTCGCCGCCCTCGCCGGTGCAGGCCACCCCGAAGCCAGTCTGGCCGCAGGCGGCCCGACCGCGTTGGAACGCGTCCGCCGCCTCCTACGGCCTGCGAACCCGCTCGGCGCGACGCGCACCGCTCTCGGCGCCACGGTCATCGTGTTGCTGCTGCTCATACCCCTCGTCGTCGCGGCCGGCCCGATGGCCGTCATTGCCCACGCCGCCTATTGCCCGATACCCGCGGTCGCGCCCCCCGGCGCCTGAGCACCCTCGATTTCCTCATCACGCCCGCCGTACTCATCTGGCTGCGCCGCGGCCGTCCCACCCGCTACCGCGCGGCCCGGAGCATGCTTGCCCTCACCACATTGTTCGGTCTCGTCGGCTTCGTGCTCCTACCCACCGCCCCGCCTGCTGCCGGCGCCGGCTTCCACGACACCCTCGCCGTCTTCCACGCCTGGGGTTGGTGGAGCGGCGACGTCAGCGCCGCCCCCGGCGGCATGGACAGCGCGACCAACCAGTTCGCCGCCATGCCCTCGTTGCACGCGGCGTGGTCACTGTGGAGAGGATGGCACCTGGCCCGGCACGCTCAACGAGCCTGGGCCCGCATCCTCGGTGGCCTCTACCCGGTCCTGACCGCCGCGTGGTCATGGCCACCGCGAACCACTACCTGATCGACATCGCCGCCGGCTGGGCGCTCCTCGGAGTGGCCGCCCTCGCCGTGCGGTCGCCCGCCCGCCACTACGACCCATACCGCGCGAACCAGCCCATCAACTACGATCGGTGGTCGTAGTAGCTGTCCCGGCGCGGGGCGAGCACACGAAACAGCGGCCCGAGGACCGTGAGCCTTCGCGGCAGGGTCGGCGACCCGTTGGCAGGGGATGGGGAGGCGACCGGCGTGCGCGAACTCGGTGATCTTGAAGCTGTCGTGATGGACCGGATGTGGTCCGCGGGCGAGCCGCGGACGGTCCGCGGTGTGTATGAGGAGTTGCTCGAGCAGCGACGCATCGCCTACACGACGGTGATGACCGTCATGGACAACCTCCACCGGAAGGGATGGCTGCGTCGTCGCCGAGACGGCCGAGCGTACCTCTATGAAGCCGTGCGCTCACGGGAGGTACACAGCGCGGAGGTCATGAGTGAGGCGCTGGCCGGCAGCACCAACCGGGCAATGACCCTGATGCATTTCGTCGAGCACATGCCGCCCGAGGAAGCACGGCTCCTGCGCGAGGCTCTCGACCAGAATGCCGACGCCGGCGAACGCCGCCAGGACGTGAACCCGCCCGGCCCGGCGTGAGGCTGCGCCCCAGGTCCTGCTCCGGATGCACACCGCCGGCCTTCGGCTGCCTCCCATCGGAGGCGCCCGCTACCGCGGCGATACTGCTCACCGCCTCATAACCGCCGTCCAGCGGCGCGGCGTCCACCCCACGCGAACCAGAGCGCATCAAGTTCCCCACTCCACTACGATCAATAGTACTATGAGAGACAGTAGATTCGCTCGGGCGGCCCACCTCCGTCCGACCTTAACCGCGCTCTCACTTTCTGCCGCTTATGTTCCCTTCGCGCGTATCGGATGGCGACTATGTCCGACAAGATCAATTCTGGTGGTGCCGGAAAGCCGCCGCGCGCCGATGCACATCAGCCGGCGCTGACGCCGATGGAGAAGAAGGCCGCGGAACGCCGTCAGCGCTACCGAAGGAAGCGGCGGATACTCCATGCTGGCCAGATCCTGATGGCCGCCGGCGTGCTCGTCGCACTCGTCCACCTTCTGGCTCACTGGGGAGCGTTCGGGGGCCAGCCGTCGAGCCTCGTCGACCTCGTCGCCGGTTACCCCGCCGGAGCAGTGCTCTTCCTGACCGGCGCAATCGCCGCCGGCCAGCGTCAGTAGGCGGTCGGACTAGCCCGCGCAACCTCGACCATCGGACCAGGTGGTGCGGTCCGCCCGATCGCAGCGGTCAGCGGCCCGGCCTCACCCGGGCCCGGGTTTCTGGTGCTGGTCTCAGGCTGATGGCGGTTCTTCGTCGGGATTGTGGCGGTGGAGGCGGGCGAGGACATGGTTGCGGGACACGGTGTGGACGCGGCCGTGGGCGGCGGCGTGGTCCTGGACGTGGGTTTGTACCTGGGCGACGAGGTCCTCTTCGTCGTTGGCACTGATGGTTGTGTCGCAGTGTTTGCAGGTCAGGCTGGTGGTCATACCGTCTCCTCACCTTGGGCCGGGTGATCGGTGCGGCGCTGCGGGCGGCCGGGATTGGGGTCGGTCCGTGGTCTAGGTGTCGCGGTGGTTGATCAGGATAAATCCGGCAGTGAGGGCGAGGGCGGCGTAGAGGCTGAACACGCCGAAGCCGGTCCAGGCTCCGAGGTTGCCGTCGTCGTGATGCAGAAGGTAGATCTGGCCGCCGGCGTTCATGGGGATGTAGGGACCGATGTCGGTCTGCCAGGAGTGGGGCAGGAGGTCCAGCAGGATCGGGGGGAGGAACAGCAGGCTGAACAGCGCGGCGATTGCGCCGGCGCTGACCCGGATGATCGCGCCGAGGCCGAGGCCGAGCAGTCCCAGGACCGTCAGGAACAGGCCGCCTCCGGCCACGGCTCGGACTACTCCGGGATCGGCGAGGGAGGATCGCAGGCTGTCGTCGGACAGGAACGCCTGAAAGGTGAAGTAGGCGGCGAAGCTCGCGGTGATCCCGACGATGAGGGCGGTCCCGGTGAACACCATGGCCTTCGACGCGAGCAGCGTCCGGCGCCGGGGCACGGCGCTGACGGTCGCGTGGATCATGCCCGTGCCGTATTCGCTGGTGATGACGAGCACTCCCAGGACACCGAAGGCGATCTGGGCGAGGTGCAGGCCGGCGAGGCTGAGCCGGACCGCGTCGACGGTGGCTTTCTCGTGGGCGCCGAGCTGTCCAGGCAGCAAGATCGCGGCGAAGGCCGCGATCACGACGTTGGAGGTCACGGCGGCGAAGAGCGTCCAGAAGGTCGAGCGGACCGAGCGGAGTTTGCGGAACTCCGACCGTGCGATATCGGGGATACCCGCCAGGGGGCGGTGGGATGGCGGTGGGGGTGCGAGGGTGACCATGTCCGGCCTCAGTTCGGGGCCGGGACGCGGGTGCCCTCGACCGTGCGGTAGTCGACAGCGTCGCCGGTGAGTTCGATGTATCGCTGTTCCAGGGATGCCTGGTGCGCCGAAAGTTCCTGCAGCGCGAACCCGTGCACCCGGGCAAGCTCACCCACCGTGGCACCGTCGGCGCCGGTGATGCGCAGTGTGTGATCGTCCTGCCGGGTGACGCCGATGCCCTGGGCTTCCAGTAGCGTCGCGAGGGCGTCGGCCTGGGGCGAGCGGACCCGCAGGTAGCTGTCCGAGCCGCCGCGGAGGAACTCCGCGACCGTCGTCTGGGCGATCAGACGCCCTCGCCCGATGATGATCAGCCGGTCGGCGGTGAGGGCCATCTCGCTCATCAGATGGCTGGAGAGCAGAACGGTGCGGCCCTCGGCGGCCAACGCCCGCAGCAGGGTGCGTATCCACACGACGCCTTCGGGATCCAGGCCGTTGACCGGTTCGTCGAACATGAGCACCCGCGGGTCACCGAGCAGCGCGGCGGCGATGCCCAGGCGTTGGGACATGCCGAGGGAGAAGCCACCGCAGCGCCGATGGGCGACGCCGCGCAGTCCCACCTGGTCGAGGACGGTGTTCACCCGGGCCCGGCCGATGCCGTTGCTGAGCGCGAGGCACAAGAGGTGGTTGTAGGCGCTGCGCCCCCCGTGTACCGCTCGGGCGTCGAGCAGCGCCCCGACCTCGAACAGCGGACGGCGGTATCCGACGTAGGGCCGGCCGTGGACGGTGACCGAGCCCGACGTCGGTGCGTCGAGACCCAGGATCATGCGCATCGTCGTCGATTTCCCGGCTCCGTTCGGGCCCAGAAACCCCGTCACCGCACCCGGCGGCACGGTGAACGACAGGTCCTCGACCGCCCAGGTGGCGCCGTAGCGCTTACTGAGGCCGATCGCCTCGATCATCTGCGGGCTCCCCTGCTCATATGCCTGCGTCCCGGGTCTAATGCTCGGCGGGACCGACGACGCCGGTCAGATGCAGGACGACGAACAGCGCCACCACGGCGACCGCGAGGACGACCACGGTCACGGACTTCCATCGAGGTTTGCGGCCGGTCGAGCCACGCGGCGACGCCGCCCCGGGGTCGTTGTCGCGGTCGGGATGAAAGGGCAGGTCGGCCATGAGTCGTCCTCTGTGCTGCGATCACGGGTCTGCTGATGACCACCGCAGTTTACGAGACACTATGTCGATGTCGAGTCATGTTGTCGGCCATCGTCGCCGCGTACGCTATGGGGCGTGCCCAGGATCTGGAGCGACACGATCGAGGCGCACCGGCGCGCGGTGTGCGACGCGGTCCTGGACACCACCGCGGCCCTGGTAGCCGAACGCGGACTGTCCTCGGTGACGATGTCGGCGATCGCCGAACGGGCCGGCATCGGACGCGCGACGCTGTACAAGTACTTCCCCGACGTCGAGGCGATCCTGCTGGCCTGGCACGAACGCCACATCACCAGCCACCTCGAGCACCTCGCTCACATCCGGGATCACGCCGCGCCCGGGAAGCGGCTGGAAGCGGTCCTGCACGCCTGGGCGCTCATCGCCCACGAGCGCCACGACACCGAACTCGCCGCGCTCCTGCATCGAGGCGGTCACGTCATCCGAGCCCAGCAGCACCTGCACGACCTCATCCGGGACCTGCTGACCGACGGCGCGAAAACCGGCGACCTCCGCGACGACGTCGTCCCCGACGAGCTCGCGAGCTACTGCCTGCACGCCCTTACCGCCGCCGGCAACCTGCCCTCGGCAGCCGCGGTCCACCGACTCGTCACCGTCACCCTCGCCGGACTGAAACCCCCCGACTAACGACGCCCGGCCAGGGCACCAGGAAGCCTCCCGGGCTGGCTGCGAAACGAGCGGGGGCTGCTTCGAGCGGCCGGCATCCACGGCGCAGCCTTCATGGGACTCGTGCCGATCGGCTCATACCGCGGCTAGCCTTCCCGCCGAACTGTTCTGGCGACCCGATGTTCACCTTTCCCAGGCGGTCCGCAGTGCCTTGAACGCGGTCCAACCTGTGGGAAGCACGACCTGGATGAGAAGTCCTGGTCCGCGAGGGCGGGCCCGGCGTTCCGTCCGGTCAGGCAGAACCCCTCGTCGACCTGCTCCTGGGCGTTCACCGTGATGTCGGGATGCGCGGCCGTGCGCGCGACGCCCAGAGTGCCACCCACCACGGCGGCCCCGCGCCACGGCTTCTCCGTGACGGCCTGATCATCCCGGTCGTCCTTCACACCGCTGCGGCACCCGCGGGACCGGGCGCCCCAGTTGACCGCGTTGACCCGATGACGCTCCCTAGCAGGTGGTACCCCCCTGGGGTATGGTGGTGGTGATGACAGCGCCCTGCAGGTGCGATCGGGACCGCATCGGACGTCGGGGCGCATCTGGTGAGTAAGCGGTTCACGTGAGAGGACAGCGGAGATGGCAGTGATGACCTACACCGTCACTGGAATGACCTGCGGACATTGTGTGAGTTCGGTCAGCGGCGAAGTCGGCAGGATCGACGGTGTGGAGGCCGTGGACGTCGACCTCGCGAGCGGTCGCGTCACGGTGACCGGCGACGGATTCGGCGACGACGAGATCCGCGGCGCGGTCGACGCGGCCGGCTACACGCTCGTCGACGTCTGACCGCCCCCGTCCCCCACGGCGGCTGTCCGGACTTCCCGTCCTGAGCAGGCGCGCGGCAACCATCGCAGGAGGAGCCACGCATGGCCGGCAGCGACCTCACCATCAGACAGCCCCGGGCGGCCACGCCGGCCGTGGCCATCGACCTGGCCGTCGGTGGGATGACGTGCTCCTCCTGCGCGGCGCGGATCGAGAAGAAGCTCAACCGGCTCGACGGTGTCGCTGCCACGGTCAACTACGCCACCGAGACGGCGACCATCCACTACGACCCGGCCATGCTCGGCCCCGGGGATCTGGTGGCTACGGTGGAAGCCACCGGCTACACCGCCCGACTACCCCCGCAACCCACCCGCGACACCACACCACCAGCGGGCCCACCCCAGGACGAAGGCGCTCATCCGTCGGCATCATTGCAGCAACGGCTGCTGATCTCGGCGATCCTGACCCTGCCGGTACTGGTCCTGGCGATGGTGCCGGGCGCGCAGTTCGACAACTGGCAGTGGCTGTCCCTCACCCTGGCCAGCCCGGTGGTCGTATGGGGTGGCTGGCCATTCCACCGCGCCGCGTTCACGAATCTGCGACACCGCGCGGCGACGATGGACACCCTGGTCTCGATGGGCACCCTGGCCGCGTTCGGCTGGTCGCTGTACGCGCTGTTCGTCGGCGACGCGGGCATGACCGGGATGCGGATGCACTTTGACCTCACCGCCAGCGCGGGCGACGGCGCCAGTGACATCTATCTTGAGGTCGCCTCCGCCGTCGTGGTCTTCCTGCTCGCCGGCCGCTATCTGGAGGCCCGTGCCAAGCGCCGCTCGGGCGCCGCGCTGCGCGCGCTGCTGGACCTCGGCGCCAAGGACGTCACGGTCCTGCGCGGCGGGGTCGAGGCCCGCATCCCGGTCGAGCAGCTGCAGCCCGGTGACACGTTCCTGGTCCGACCCGGAGAGAAGATCGCCACCGATGGTGTCGTCGTCGAGGGATCATCGGCGATCGACGAGAGTCTGCTCACCGGCGAGTCCGTGCCGGTCGAGGTGAGCGCGGGCGATCCGGTGACCGGCGCGACCGTCAACGCCGGGGGACGACTGATCGTCCGCGCGACCCGGGTTGGCACGGACACCCGGCTGGCACAGATAGCCCGCCTCGTCCTCGACGCCCAGTCCGGGAAAGCGCCAGTGCAGCGGCTCGCGGACAGAATCTCCACCGTCTTCGTACCGGCCGTCCTGATCTTGGCCGTCGGGACACTGCTCGCCACCCTGGCCACCGGCCACGGTGGCGTCCACGCCTTCACCGCCGCCGTCGCCGTGCTGATCATCGCCTGCCCGTGCGCGTTGGGCCTGGCCACCCCGACCGCGCTGCTGGTCGGTACCGGACGGGGCGCGCAACTCGGACTGCTGATCAAGGGCCCGGAGGTACTGGAGTCCACCCGCCGCGTCGACACCATCGTGCTGGACAAGACCGGCACCGTCACCTCCGGCCGGATGAGCCTGCACGCCGTGCACGCGGCGACCAGTATCGACCCAGACGAGGTGCTGCTTCTCGCCGGCGCCCTCGAGTCCGCCAGTGAACATCCCATCGCAGCGGCCATCGCCGCCGCCGCGGTCGAAAAATTCGGGACCCTTCCACCGGTCGGCGAGTTCAGCGCCACCGCAGGCCTCGGCGTCACCGGCACCATCACCCTCGGCGATCTCACGCATGCGGTCTCGATCGGTCGTGCCGCACTGTTGTCCGACTGGGGCCTGTCCCCTGACGCCACACTGCAGGCAGCGAAGGACACCGCCGAGGCAGCGGGCCGCACCGCCGTCCTCGTCGGCTGGGACGGCCAGGTCCGAGGCGTCCTCGTGGTCGCCGACACCGTCAAGCCCACGAGTACCGCCGCTGTCACGCAGCTGCGTGACCTGGGCCTACGCCCAGTCCTGCTCACTGGGGACAACCGATCCGCGGCCACCGCGGTGGCCGCCTCCGTCGGCATCGACGAGGCAGACGTGATCGCCGAGGTGTTGCCGGAGCAGAAGGTCGACGCCGTGGCCGCCCTGCAGCGTCAAGGCAAGGTGGTGGCAATGGTGGGCGACGGGGTGAACGACGCCGCCGCGCTGGCCGCGGCCGATCTGGGCCTGTCCATGGGCACCGGCACCGACGCGGCGATCGAAGCCTCCGACATCACCCTCGTCCGCGGGGACCTCACCGCCGCCGCCGACGCGATCCGACTGTCCCGCCGGACGCTGCGCACGATCAAAGGCAACCTGTTCTGGGCCTTCGCCTACAACGTCGTGCTGATCCCGGTGGCCGCCCTCGGCCTGCTCTCCCCGCTCATCGCCGGAGCCGCGATGGCGTTCAGCTCCGTGTTCGTCGTCACCAACTCCCTGCGGCTGCGCCGCTTCCACCCTGCCGCCCCGGACCCACAAAACCGGCTGTGAGCACCGCATGGGACGAGGTGCCGCACGCGTTAGGCCCCATGTCTCCTGCCTGACAACCGGCCAAGGGCCGACAACACTGGTTGTTCGCCGCTGTCAGTGAACATCTTCACCGTTGCCTCGACCGCCTGCGGCCTCGCGGTGAACCAGAACATTCTCGTCGTCGCGCGCCTTGTCCAGGGCTTCGGCTCGGCGCTGCTGTTTCCGCAGGCGTTCTCGATGGCGTCATACCTCGACTCCCGCCGGCCTCGCTGTACTGCTCGCGGGCCGCGGACGCATGAAGGCCGCCGGACAGCGGCCAGGCGGATGGCAAGGAGGCCGTCTCGCCACTCGCCTGTGCCTGGCGACCACGGTCAGTGCGGCGAGGGCGGTGACCCGTCCTGCCTTGGTGTCAGCAGGCGCATCCTCCGCCGCAGTCGCAGGACCCCCAGGCGTGGCGTGTGCGGCAGCCTTGCGACGCTGGCGACATGCCACCAGGACAACCGCGAGGACGGCCGGCGCGATCGCGGCGGCGATCAGGATCTGGTTGACCGCGGCGGCGAATCCGGCCGTAAGTATCCCTGCGCCGACCAACAGCGGCAGCGCGCAGCACGCGGCGCAGGCGGGCATCGCTAGCGTCACCGGCACGGAGGCCAGAGCGGCGTGCGGGAGCGGTCCGAGGGCGGGGGCCTCGGTGGCCGTGGTCATACACACCCTCGTCGAGGTCGTCGGCATGGTCGTCTACGTCCGTGCCGTTCCGCGGCTTCTCCTTACCAGCAGGGGTGTGCCGGCCGGGCCAGTAGCGCGATCGCCGTGACGGTACGGGATGATGGTGTGGTGACCGCCCGTTTTGCCGAGCCTGACTACCAGTTGGTCTGGCCCCGAGCGCTGTTCGTAGCAGAATCTGCCGAGCTCTTGAACAGGCGCGATATGAGCGACTGGAACGACCGATGCGAGCTGCTGCTGGAAGATGCGTTTGTTCACGGCTATGCAGGAGGCCCCGTCGTCGATTTCCGGGAAGTAACCGAACCGGGTTACGGATTCGGATCATCCGGCCCACGTCAAGGGCAGATTTTCACGAGAAAGCAGCTCTTCCTGCGCGAGCTCATGGTCAATGCCGAAAGCCTCCACGAAGATCCACCTCCCCGGGAGCCCTATTGGCGAGAGCGGGCGCGAGGGCGACGTGGGCCGGTGAGCTTGAGCATGAACGCACTGGCTCGCCAGTATGTAGATCTCGTCCGTGAGCTCGAAGTCGCGGGCTACTTCGAGCGGCGATTCGGTAAGGACTGCGTCGACGATCAGTATGACCCGTCTCCCGCATACTTGATTGAAGACGCGTTTGGCGGGGAGACTACATGGCCCATCGACCCGGAGATGCTGGCTACGGACCGAGAGAACCTCTTCCAGATGATCGAGGTCCTGCATGATTTTGTAGCACGGCCGCGGCAACGACGGCATCACTCGTTCGGCGAGTGCGGGTGGCACCATAGCGAGTTCGATCTCGCGTCCGGCCGCACGGTGTACCGTTGGCGAGTAAACAGTCTCCTTCGTCGAAGTGACATCCGCTACCGCCTTGCGGATGAAGGTGCCGACGTTGGTCGACTCGTCGATGTGACCGACGACGAACGTTCGGAACTTGTGCGATCGCTGCTTGCCCGAGAGACAAGCGAGCAGGACGACCAGGTTCGGCACGCGATCTCGCTGTTTCGCGGCCGTGGGGCCGGGCGGCACCAGAGGCGCTCCGCGGTTGCAGCTCTGGCGCTGGTGATCGAGGAGCGTCGTCACGGGATACTGCGAGAGGTGCTGGCGAAGTCCGACCGTGGCGCCTTGTTCGACATCGCCAACAACTTCCATATTCGCCACCAAGACGCAAAGCAGAAACGTGATTACGACGACTTCTATCTGGACTGGGTATTCTGGTTGTACCTGTCGACGGTGGAGCTCATGAACCGGATCATCGATGACCAGCGGGCGAACTCGACGCAAGAGGACCGCACGGCGGACTCGTAGCCAAGGCTACGAGCAGGCACCGACTAACGTGCCTTCAACGCTGTGTGAGGATGTGCGCTTGTCTCAGGAAGCGGGGGCTCCGGGCAGTCGACGAAGATTGTCCGAGATCGTTGTTTGTGTCTCGGCTGCCGATGTTTCCCAGAGGGATGCAAGAAGCTTCAGTGTGCCCACGAGGTCAGCGGGATGGGCGGGCCGCCCGCCGTGGCGGGCGAAAGGGCCGTCGGTCTCCAGGAGCACCCGGTCCCGCGGAATATTTCGGAGGAGCGCTGCACCCTTCTTTGTCCGTATCATCGCAGGATTGATGGAGAAGAACAGTCCTGCGGCGAGTGCGTCGTCGATGGCCGCGAGCGGTCCGGTGTACCAGTGGAGAATAGCTGGCACTCCGGCCTGTGTGAGGCGGGCGATGGTTTCGCGTTCGGCACCCCGGCTGTGGACGGTGACCGGCCGCGTCCGCAGTTCTGGGATTGCCAGGATTGTCTCGAAGGCGCGGAGTTGCTGGTGGCGGGTCTGTGCGCCGACGCGGGAGAAATCCAGCCCGATCTCACCGATCCACGTCGACTGAGGTAGAAGCCGCAGAAACCGGGTCAACTCGTGAGGACTCGCTGCGCCAACACGGAGGGGGTGCAGACCGAGTGCCACCTCGACGCCGGCGCGGCGGCCGAGACGCGCACGGAGCAGGCGATGCTTGCCGGGGTCCTCGGTCACGGCGACGACGTGTACTCCCGCGGCGCGGGCCTCGTCGAGAACGGCGAGGGGATCGTCGTACGCGTCGATGTGACAGTGCGTGTCAGTAAGCGTGGCCGGTGTCATGGTGCGGCCTGCATCAGGTCGGTGAGGTCGGTGCCCGTTCGGCTGGTGAGCCAGGCTCGGAGTTCCGCGAGTCCGCGCCGCCAGACGCCGGTGAAGGCGGCGCGTTCACCGAACGGGAGTGGGCCATTGCGCAGGACGTCGCGGTCCGGGCTGTCGGTGACCGCTGCGCTGACGACGGCTCGCAGGTCCGCGCCGCGTCGGCTGCGGCGACGGAGCAGCCTTGCCAGGTCGTCGTTATCGAACACGTCGTAGGCGTACTTCTCGTCGTCCCAGCCGACGTGCGCGAGGGAGGCGCGGCGGATGAGGCAAGGGAAGCAGTATCCGCAGTTGCCTTGCTTGCGCCCAACATAGCGTGCGGTTTCGGGGTGGGAGCAGGAGACGCTGAGCGGGGCGAGGCGTTGCAGTAGCGTGCTGTTGGCCGACCTTGCGAGAATCTCGCCCTTGGTCGACAGGCGGTATGGATTGACGATGGGGTTCGAGACTCCGATCGCCGTGGTGGCCTCCGCGAGCCGTCGCAGGAAGTGCGGGTGTGTCGTACGGGTGCTCGCGCTGCCGACGCGGGCTCGGGTCAGCGGGACATTGAGGCCGATGAACCCGTTCTCGGGGAGGTAAACCGGCACGTCGGCGCCTTCTGCCGCGGCGAGGGTCAACGCGGCGGCCAGGAAGAGCAGGGATCGCGACCGGGTGGTGTTCTCACGCGGCCCGGGAAGTGGGTGGGCCTGCTGGCCGTTCGCTGGGGCGGGTCGCAGGTAGAGGCGGCGGGACATGATGCGTTCAGCGCCGTAATGGCTGCGGAGGGCGTCGAGCAGGTGCTGCTGGGCGGTGGACGCCCGCCCGCCTTCGTGGTGGGACACCAGGCACAGACGCCGACCGGGGTCGGCTTCCAGGAGGTCGATAAGGCCGCTCAACGAGTCGAGCCCTCCGGAGAACAGGCACACGCCGTCGACACCAAGTCCGACCACTCCCTTGACTTGGGGAACATCGCTGACCTGGGTCAAGGGGTGTCGAGCGGCGTGGTAAGGCCGGAGCTGCCAGCGGTCGCCGGTCAGGAAGCGCAGGGGTGTCTCGAAGTCGGCGCGCTGCCAGCTGGCGGTATCGCCCACGGGGAGCCGTAGGGTGATGTCCCTGGTCCAAGAGTCGACCGTGCCACGTCGCAAGGTGGTCTTGTCCGCGCAATAGACCGCCGCTCCGAGAACCATCAGGTCGGCGGCCGGGCGGGGCGGTCGCCAGCCGGCGAAGAACTCGGGCCCAGCATCGCCGGTTTGGATCGTGGCCGCGGTCTGGCCCGGCGACCAGTCCAGAAGCCGGACATCGTCAGGCTCCGCAGCGGGCGTGGTGAGGTCGCTTCGCACCAGATAGTCGGTCACTGCTGGTCTCCGTCCAGCCCTTGGATGGCCTCGTACGTCGCGCGGAGGGCGTCGTCCGCGATCTGCCGCCCCTGACGACCCGACCAGTCCACCGCGAACGGGTCGTCGGGAAGCCGGAGCGAGACCATAGTCTGGATGATCTGACGCATCTCCTCGTCCGCCCGGCGCACGGCGTGGGGGTCGGAGATGCGGGTGAGCCGTTCGGCGATGACCGGAACCCGGTTGTAGATGTAGTGAGCCAGAAACGACTCCAGCAGGGCGGCCAGGGTCTCCCGGGTGACCGTCGCGTCGGCCGTGCTGGTCAGGTCGGCCCAGGTGTCGGCGTCACCGAACACCTCCTCCAGGACGTCGCACACGGCGTCCCGGGCGGCCTGCGAGTCGAGGTCGTCCCCATCCCCGGCGACGAAAGTGATCATCTCGTCGAGGACGTCGAAGCGTGTCCGGCCGATAAGCGCGGACAATCCGAAAGAGCCCAGGGTGCTTTCGAGGCCCTCGCCGCCGACGCCGGCGAGCAGCGCGCCGAGCCGCTGGACCCCTGTGCTACCGGCCCTGGCACTGGCGGCAGCACCTGGGCCGCCCAGCACCGGGACGTGGCGGGCGAGTACCCGCCGGGCGAAGGTCGGGGTGTTCGGCGAACCGGTGGCGAGTCCTCGTGTGTAGGACGCGGTGGCGTGTTTGAGGGGAGTCCAGGCGCCGCCGCTGCCCGCCGTGCGGTCGGTCGAGGTTCCCATCAGCGTCTGCCCGAGAGTTGGCGCATCTCACGTGCCCGCCGGATGACGGTTGCCAGTCCGGGAGCGGTGCTGTTCTCCCAACGTTCGAGGAGGGAGGCCACCGCGGGATTGTCGCCGGGCAGCCGGGCAGCCTTCCCTGCGTGGTGCACCGGGATCGCCGCCGGCGGGATGCGCATCAGGGCCTCGCAGACGGGTCGCACGGTGTCGGGGGCGCGTTCGGCGAGTTCGAGGGCCGCGACGAACGCGGGACTGTCTGCCCGCCGTATGAGCATTTCGACCAGGGCCTCCACCAAGTGAAGGCGATCTCCGGCGGGGAGCGTCGCGATCTCGCCGCAGGCGCCCCGTCGAGCCCCCGCGACCTCCGACTGAACCTTGCTCAGCAGCTCCTGCAACCGCGGGGGTAGCCGTGTGACGGCGACGCCGAGCGTCAGCCTGTCGCGCGAGTAGGTGAAGTAGGGGCGTAGGTCTATCTCCCGGAGCGGCGGGTCCAGCCGCAGCCAGGCGGTGATGTGCGACTTGCCCGCCCAGTTCCGCACTTCCTCGGCGATCTCGGGTTGGTCGTCTGTCGGCCGCCGAGTTCGACCCCCTGGGGACCTTCGAGCACTGGGGACCCGGTCAGACTGCCCGCCCTCTCCCGATCCAGCCGTGTGCTCCTCATCTGGGTCCTCTCCGGCGGCATCCGCCGGCGGCGCGTTGACCGATTCCGCCGCCGCGAGTTCGGGAATCGGGCCTGGCGCGGTGAGTTGCCAGGCGTAGAGACGCTGGAAGTCGCTGACGTGCTGTTCCTCCAACGCCATGAGCTTGGCCAGTACCGGCAGCTGAAGCGTGACACCCCGGCGCTTCGCGCTCCGATGCTTCAGAAGCAGGTTGTTGAGAAATCGCTTCAGCTGACGGGGGTTTCCTCTCAGCCCTGAACCGAGTACCTCCGAGATGCTGGCGGCCCACTCCAGGTCACGGACGAGCTCCACCGGCACGTCGCCCAGAACCTCGCCGGCCACTCCGAGGTTGAACGCCACCTGCAAGACCCCGGCGGCCCGACGTCCACGAGTCTCGCCCAAGACCGCGGTGAACTGCTCGTCATCGAGGTGCAGCTCGGCGAGCAGCAGGTTCACGTATGTGTCGGCCTCGGGGGCGGCCAAGGGAGGGATGACCACCTTGATCTGGAGCATCTTCTCCAGGTAGTTCGCACCGATCCCGCCACCACCAGGCTGCTGTAGCTGCGGGTACCGCGAGTCGATCGCGGACTCGACGACCGCCTGATTCGCCGCGATGACATAAGCGGTCTTCGGCGTGTTCAGGAAGAGCCGGATCGCCTCGAACGTGTCCACCACCGTTCCCGGTAGGCACCGGTCGAGGTCGTCGATGAACACCACGACAGCGTCCGTCCCGTCCAACGATGCGACGAGCTCCGCGAACTCGGCACGAAAACGGCCAGCATCAAGGCGCGCTCCTCCTCGATCATCGTCCTCCCCCGTCGCGTCCTGCGGCTCTTCCAGGAGCCGCCCGGCCCCGCCCGCTACCCCTGCCAGCATCCCTTCCGCCAGCGTCGGGTCGATATCGGGAAGCACGGTCGGGAGCAGGAGCGGCGCGGCAGTCAGCGCCAGCCGCCCGCCCTTGCGTCCCCACTGGCCCAGATTCTGGACGAAACCACGCAGCCTGGACACCTGCTCCTGCTGCGCCTTCTCGGTCGTCCTCTGGCTGACCTCGTCGAGGACCTTCGTCATCAGGGCGACCTTGACATCGTCATAGTCCTCGTACTGCCACGGACTGAACTCGACGCAGGCATAGCAGGACTGCGTCTCGTTGCCGGCGCGGATCTCCAACAGCTCCTGCTGCGTGATCTTCATCAGGCTGCTCTTGCCCGAACCCCAGTCCCCGAGGAGGCCGACCGTTAGCGGAAGCAGCCGAGGCTCGGTGAGGGCGACGACAAGCGCGTCCACCAGAAAGTCGAAGCCGAGAAGATCAACATCTGTTTCGTTGTCCGCCCACATCCCCCGCTCCGTCCGCCATCACTACCCGGGCCGTGCATCCGCTGTGGCCCAAGGCGAACAACGAGGATAGATCGGGTTCGGCAACCCCGTGGACCTGGCCCCCGCCCGCGAGGACGGTTTGGCGGCTGACGCGTCCGGGTGCTGCCTGCTCCGCACGCGTCGGGCGGTCGCCGACCCGCCGCCAGCTGGCCGACGACCGCACTGGCGGCGAGGGCGGCACCCGCGATCCCGAGACCGGTCGCACCCGCCCCGAAGGTGTCCATCACCAGCAGCGGCACGAGCACCGTCTGAAACGGCATGAGCCGCACACTGGCGATCGCGGTGACCGTAAACAGCACGTGGAGATCACCGCGCTGGGTGAGGTAGGCGAGTCCGGCGCGGGCCTGACCGGGCACCCGCGGCACCGGCGGAGCCGGATACATCTCCTCGCGGCGCATCGCTGCGAGCGCCACCAGCACCGCCGCGAACGAGACCGCGTTGGCCCAGCAGGCAGCGGCCACCCCCAGCCCAGCGATCACGACCCCGGCGAGCGCGGACCCGACCACTCGCCCGGAGGTAAACGCCGCGCTGTTCAGCGCGACCGCGGACGAACGCAACGGTCCATCCACGATCTCCGCCAACAACGACTGCTGCAATGGATTGGAGACCACCGTGCTCACCCCGAGCCCGGCCGCCAGCAGGTACACCTGCCACACCGCACCCCCAGCCAGCGCCACCACGCCGAGGAACACCGCCAGCATCGCCGCAGCGACCTGCTCGGCGGCCATCGCCCGACGCCGGTGTGCCAGCCGATCCACCCACACGCTGGCGTGGACGCCGCCCAGCGCTGTCGGCGCGAACTGCACGGCCACGGTGATCCCCAGCGCCGTGCCCCCGCCCCCCAGATGCAGCACCAGATAGTCCTGCGCGACCCGCTGCATCCAGGTACCCACATGCGAAACGCATTTCGCCATGAAGTACAGCCGGAAATTCCGGTTGGTTAATGCCGCGAAAGCACCGTCCACCGCACCCCCGATTCGGCTGATTCATTCCGACGGGCAGGAAAGCCAGCCCCGATCGCTCCCGGGGGCGGGCTGCTGCTCTGGGGCCAGCGCGGCGGTGCACCGTTCTGGCCGGCGTTGCGCGAGGTCGGCTCCGGTGCGCTGACCTTCGCCACCGCGCCGGTCGGGCCGCTATCCCTGGGCATCGTCGTCCTGGTCGCGGCCGGTCCGAGCGTTGCGGACCGCGGTGACTGCGCGGCTGATCGCGGAGGCGAGAATGTCGGCCTCGTCGAGGGTGAAAGCGTCGTCGTCCGGTTCGCCGGCGCCGCCGAGGCCGAGGGAGATCACCGGCTGGTAGACCGCCCCCGCGGTGACGTACTGCTCGACCCGCACCGCGAAGGCGGTCTCCCCACGGAGCCCGGGGATCTCCGGCAGGTCGATCAGGGCGATCTCGGCGGTGTGGTAGTCCCCGGGACCGTCAGTCTCCACGTGCAGGTGCCCGGCGGACTGCTGGCACCAGGGTGGGCAGGCGAAGTCGTCGGTCATGGGAGTGCTTCTCCGTTCGAGGTCGGTAGGGCGGGCCGGTCGGATCGGGTTGGCGTGGCGTCACGTGTCCAGTCGTTCAGGGCGCGCAGGCCGTCGATCACCCGTTGCAGCAGTACGAGGTCGACGGCGTCCGGGTCCAGGTCCGGTGCGTTCCCGCTGATAGGCATGTCGGGGCTACGCCGTGGCAGGCCCGGCGAGTCCGGCGGGGTGTCCGTGACGGGACGGGCGGGTGAGGTGCCGTGGGGCAGGATCGCCCAGGCGACCTTGCCGTTCGTCCGATGGCCGCCGTCGGTGTCCTGGACACGGACCCGGTAGCAGCCCGAGTCCCGGGCCAGGGCCGCCACCAGGTGCAGGCCGCGGCCGTTCTCCGCGTCGGGGTCGGCGGCCCGGAGAATCGGAACGTCCGCTACGCCGTCCCACACCTCGACGATCACGTTGTGGTGGCCGTAGGTGAGGCGCACCGCGACCCGAGACACCGCAGCGTCGTCACCGTGCTGGTCTCGTGCTCGCAGGCTGGCGATGAGGGCGTTGCTGGCCAGTTCCGACACCACCAGGACAGCGGGATCGATCAGCTCGCCGAGCCCCCACTCGTGGAGCTGTGCTGCGAGGTCGCGGCGGGCGGCGCCCGCGGAGCGGGGGTCCGTGGGGTAGTACCAGACCTGTCTCTTATACACGTCTGA
>NZ_JAMPTM010000139.1 GCF_025403375.1 Frankia gtarii | reverse complement strand
CAACAACTCCCGAATACTATGCGTCACCCCCGTCGCCACCACATAGTCATCCGGGGCGTCCTGCTGCAACATCCGCCACATCGCGTCCACATAATCCCCCGCGAAACCCCAGTCCCGCCGCGACTCCAGGTTCCCCAACGTCAACGAGTCCTGCAACCCCAACGAGATCCGCGCCACCGCCCGCGAAATCTTCCGCGTCACAAACTCGATCCCCCGCCGCGGCGACTCGTGATTAAACAGCAACCCCGAACACGCAAACGCCCCGTACGACTCCCGATAGTTCACCGTCAGATAATGCCCGAACGTCTTCGCCACCCCATACGGCGACCGCGGATGAAAAGGCGTCGACTCCCGCTGCGGCGTCTCCCGCACCTTCCCGAACATCTCCGACGACGACGCCTGATAGAACCGCACACCCGACATGTCGTTACCACCCGCGATCCGCAACGCCTCCAACACCCGCAACACCCCCATCCCCGTCGTCTCCCCCGTCAACTCCGCCTGCTTCCACGACAGTCCGACGAACGAGATCGCCCCAAGGTTGTACACCTCGTCCGGCTGCGAGATCTCCACCGCACCAATCAGCGACGAAAGATCCGTCAGATCACCCTCCAACAACACCACCCCCGGCACCACCCGCTCCACCACCGCCACCTTCGGGTTGGACTGCCCACGAACCAACCCGAACACCTCATAACCCTTCGCGGTCAACAACTCACCCAGATACAACCCGTCCTGACCGGTAATCCCGGTAATCAGCGCACGCGGCACGTCGATCCTCCTGTAGACCACCCGGTACTGGGCGGAAGGTTAGCGTCAGGTAAACCGGGCCGGTCAGCCGGGTCCCGTTCCTGTGGTCGGTGGGGCCGTGGCGTTGGCCGCCGACCCCTGGGCGATCCGAAGAAGCTGCGGAATGATCGCGGTCCCGATGCGCCGGGCGCCGCCATTCGAGATGTGCACTCCGTCGTCGTCTCGCAGCCGGACGCCGTCCAGCTCGTCAACGTACTTGTTGCCCGGAGTGAGAATAGAGGCAATGTCGATCATGCTCGTGCCCGGGTGACGGGCCGCGGCCTCGTGTAGCAGCACGTTGAAGCGCTCGACCCGGCTGGCCTTCGTCTCCGGGTAGATGCTGCCGTCGGGCGCCTCGGTCGGCTTGAAGATCGGGGTAGTAGAAAGTACCACTTTTGCGCCTTTGGCCCCCAGTGTGGTGATCGCAAGATCCAGCTCGCGGCCGAGGTAGGCGTCGAACGCCGGGTCACCGATGTGTGTCCAGTGGCCGTTGCGCAACTGGTCGGTGACCTCCCAGCGGCCGACGAGCAGCAGCGCGAGCGCCGGGTTGACCTCGTTGACGCGTTGGGCGAAGCGCTGCGGCCACTGGTCGCAGCCGTCGGTCGTCGGTCCGGCCTCGCCGAGGATGCGTCGCTCCATGCCGCGGGCCACCCCGCAGCCGAGCTTGGAGAAGTCGTGGATCTCGATGCCCTGGTCCGCGGCCATCGAGGAGAAGTCGCTGAAGCCCAGCGTGAGCGCCACCGAGTCGCCGCCCAGCAGCATCTTGATGGGCGCACCGCCGCCGGTGCGCACGGTGACGGCGGGCTGTGGGGAGGCGGCCGCCCGCTCGGCGAGCGCAGCCAGCTGGGCCGGGGTGCGCACCGACGACGAGGTGCCCGCCGTGGCCGCCAGGATCACCGCGAGGACCCCGACGAACGCGGCGGGCACGGTCAGCCGTGGCTTCGGCAGCCGGATCCGGCGGCGGCGGATCGGGTCCTCCACCAGGTGGAACGACGCGAGCGTGATGGCCAGCGTGGCGCCGAGGCGCAGCAGCAGCAGGACCGCGCCGTCGGTGCCGGTCCGGGTGGCCGTCAGGGTGAGGAAGACCGGCCAGTGCCACAGGTACAGGCCATAGGAGATCCGACCGACGAAGGTCAGCGGGGCCCAGGCGAGCAGCTTCGACACCGGTCCCCTGGGTGCCTCGACGAGCGAGGCGACGAGCAGCATCACGACGATGGCGACACCGAGGAACCCGCCGGCGTAGAGCGCGCGGCTCTCCCCGCTCACCGTCGTCCAGATGACGATCATCGCCGCGCCCGCCAGGCAGCCGACGACCGACATGACCGACCGGGCCCGCGCCGACATCGGCTTCGTCCGCTGCCCCCGCCATACCGCCAGCGCGGCTCCGACCAGCAGCGCCTGGGAACGGCTGTCGGTGCCGTAGTAGATCCGGGACGGATCGGTGCCGACCAGGAGCAGGGCGAGGCCGGTCAGCGCAGACGCCTCCGCGCCGAGCACGGCCACCGTCAACGCCAGCGACTGGGCCTTCTGGCGCTGGCGGCGCCAGCGATCGACCGTGCGTGCACTGTGCCGCATGAGCAGGAACACGATCAGCGGCCACAGGACGTAGAACTGTTCCTCGACGGACAGCGACCAGGTGTGCAGCAGCGGCGAGGGTGCCGAGAAGTGGTTGAAGTAGCTCTGGTCGGACAGGGCGAAACGCCAGTTCGCGACGTACAGCAGCGTGGACAGGGCGTCCAGGCGCAGCGTGCCGACGTCGCCCGGGGCGGCGATCCACCGGGCGTATGCCGCCACCCCGACCAGCAGGACCAGCAGGGCCGGCATCAGGCGGCGGGACCGGCGGACCCAGAAGCTACGCAGGTCGATGCGCCGGGTGTTGCGGTACTCGGTGATGAGCAGCCCGGTGATCAGGAAGCCCGAGAGCACGAAGAAGGTGTCGACGCCGAGCAGGCCGCCGGGCATCCACGAGATGCCCGCGTGGTAGGCGATGACGGCCATGACGGCGAACGCGCGCAGCCCGTCGAGGGCGGGCAGGTGGCCCAGCGGAGCGAGGACCGGGCCGGTGGCGTCGAGGTCGTCCTCGGGCCGGGTCGGCGACCGCTCCGACGACCGGGTCGGCCCGCGGCCGGCTGCCGGGCGCTGCTGCGTCGCCAGCTGGGAGCGCGGCTCGCTGCGGCGCAGGCGGGGCTCGGGTCGCTGGGCGGGGGGCTCAGGCTGGCGCTCGGCCGCGGCCCGCTCGTGTCGCCCCGCTGGCTGATTCCGGCGCGACCGGCCGGTGTCGCTCCGGCCGTCACCAACGTGCTCCTCACGCTCCGTTGCCGAACGTCGAGGTGGCGGTCCTTCGGTCGGGCTACGCGGCCCGCCCGTGCGAGTGCCGATCGGGGTGGTGTCGGCCTGCCGCGCGGGGGATGACCGCCGCTGCCGATCCCCGGACGCCAGCGGGACGGTGTCGGCGTCGTTGCTGGTCAGCCTGGTCCCTCCTCGTCGTCGCCGGGGCGCCATCGGGCCCTGGAACCGGTGCGGCGGCTGCCGTGCGCACCCGGCCGGCTCCGTACCGGCTCCGCCTCCGCGGCTCGCCGACCCCGATCGCATCAGGACGTCCGAGCGGAAAGGCTAATCGCAACGGCGTCACGCCGTGCACGCGCGGTATGTTTGCGGCCTTGATGCCGGACGCGTTGTCTGCCCGGAACCAGTGCGTTGGTACCTTCCGCGCGTGTCTGAGACCACAGCGAGGCAGTCACGGACGGTGGGGTCGGCGCCGGTGCCGGCGGAGGTTCCCGATCCGGCCTCCAATGCCGTCGCGGCGCTGCCGTCCGCCGCGCAGCCCGCGTCCGGGCGGGTCGGGTGGCCGCGACGCTGGTACCTCGGGGTGGTGGCGATCTGCCTGCTGGGTCTCGGGATCCGGTTGTTCTACCTGTTCCACTGGCTGCACCTGGCGGCGGTGCAGGGCGATCCGTTCTATTACCACGAGGCGGCGAACCTCTTCGCTGACGGCCGGGGCTGGCCCGACCCGTACGAGCTGCGCCTGTCCGGGCACTACGTCGCCGACGCCCAGCACCCGCCGCTGACCAGCCTCCTGCTGGCCGTCCCGTCGCTGCTGGGCTTCACCGGCTTCCTGTCCCATCAGGTTTTCTCCTGTCTGCTGGGGGTTGGCTCGATAGTGCTAGTGGCGCTCGCCGGGCGCCGGATCGCCGGCCCCGCCACCGGCCTGGTGGCCGCCGGGATCGCGGCGGTCTACCCCGGCATGTGGCTCAACGACCCACTGGTGATGTCCGAGACGACCGGCATTCTGACGTGCGCCTGGATCATCCTGGCGGCCTACCGCTTCGCCGACCGTCGGGGATTCGCCGAGGCGGCCTGGCTCGGGCTGGCGCTGGCGGCGGTGATGCTCGCCCGAGCCGAACTGGCGCTGCTGGCCCTCGTGCTCATCGTGCCGCTCGTCACGATGGCCCGTGGCGTGCCCTGGCGACGCCGCGGCGGCCTGCTGGCCGTGGCGGCCGTGACGAGCGTGGTCGCAGTGGCTCCCTGGGTGGGCTACAACCTGTCGCGGTTCCACGAGCCGGAGTACCTGTCCACCGGCCTCGGCTCCACCCTGGCCGTCACCCACTGCCCGGCGACGTACTCCGGGCGCGACCTCGGCTGGTGGTCGTTCGACTGCGTGTTGGCGCTGCCATCGCCGCCGCAGGAACGCTCCGAGCGCGACGTCTTCTACCGGCGTGCGGCCTACGACTACATCCGCGACCATTCCGACCGGCTGCCCGCGGTGGCCGCCGCCCGTCTCGGCCGCACCTGGGGCGTCTACCACCCGTGGCAGCAGGTTCGCCTCGACACGATCGAGCTGCGGCCGCTGAGCCTGAGCCGGATCGGGATGGTCACGCTGTGGCTACTGGAGATGGCCGCGGTCGGCGGCGTGGTCGTGCTGCGCCGTCGCCGGACCGCGTTGCTGCCCCTGCTGGCGGTGCCCATCACGCTGAGTCTGGCGACGGTGGTCGTGTACGGCACCACCCGGTTTCGGGCCGCCGCCGAGCCGGCGGTGGTGCTGCTCGCCGCCGTCGCGATCACGGCGGCTGCCGGTCGGCTGGCCGGCCCGCTCCGTTCTCGGGCCAGGTGGATCACGAACGGGCAACGGGTGCGATCGGATACCGACCCGGGTTACCCGACCTGACTACGCCGACTGGTAGAAAAAGACCGCTATGTTCGGGGTGTGCTAGCTCCTTAATCCACCGTGCTGGTACGTTTCGAGCGTGCCGGACATTGTGTATCCTGAGGGAAACTCGCGGTGACCGGCCCCGTCTACCCCCGTTCGGCCGCCGCCGTCCCGGATGCGCCGGCCGATGCCGCGCCAATCCCCGATCCGCGTCGTCCCCCCGCCACCCGGCCTCCCAAGATGGTCTTCCCGGGGTTCGACGGCCTGCGTGCGATCGCTGCGCTCCTGGTCGTCGTGGTCCACACCTCGTTCCCGGCGGGGTTCACCACCAGCAGCAGGCTCGGTCCCTACACCGCGCGCGGCGAGGCCGGCGTCGCGGTGTTCTTTCTGATCTCGGGATTTCTGCTCTACCGGCCGTTCGTCGCGGCCCGGCTCGCGGGCGTTCCCGCCGCCGCCACGCCGGGTTATCTGGTGCGGCGGTTCATGCGGATCGTCCCCCTCTACTGGGTGGCGCTCGCCGTCACCCTCAACGTGGTCAGCGACGACCGGGTTGGCGTGCACGGGCTCGCCGGGGTAGTCCAGACTGCGTTCTTCCTACAGGGGTACCAGGATCACTGGGCCATCCAGGGTCTTACCCAGGCGTGGACGCTCGATATCGAGGTCGCGTTCTACCTCGCCGTTCCCTGCTACGCCTGGCTGCTCGGTCGCCGTCGCCGCGGGGCCCAGGCCCAGGTCCGGGTGGAGCTGGCCGCGCTGGCGGTGACCTTCCTGGCCGCGAAGGTCGTCCACTTCCTGGTCATCCCGAGCAAGCAGAGCTGGATGTCCGGCTGGAACGTCTGGCTGCCCGTCTGGTGGGACCTGTTCGCCATGGGGATGGCACTCGCCGTGGTCTCCGCCCGCTATGCCCAGCTTGGCCGCCAGCCCCGCTGGGCGGGGCTACCCGGCTCGGGAACGGCCTGCTGGGCCGTGGCGGCGCTGTTCTACTGGGTGGCGAGCAGGCACGCCGATCTGCCGCTGGTGCCGATCTTCGATCCGGATCGGGTGCAGGACATGAACCGGCACCTGCTGTACGGGCTGATCGGGTTCTTCCTGCTGCTGCCTGCCGTCTTCGGTCGCCAGGACCGCGGCGTGGTGCGGCCGCTGCTGGCCAGCCGGCCGCTGGCCTTCCTCGGCTCGATCTCGTACGGCATCTACCTGTGGCACTCGACCGTCATCGAGCTCGTGATGGAGCACAGCGGCTGGCAGCTGTGGAAGATCCCCTATCTGCCGTTCCTGTTGGTCGTCGTCGTGCTGACGGTGGCCGTCGCCACCGCGACGAACCACCTCATCGAACGGCCCTGCATCCGGCTGTCGCACGGCTGGGCCCGGCGGGTGGACGCCTGGGCGGTGCGTCGCCGCGGGCGAGCGGCGGCGAGCGCGGGAACCGCGTCCGCTGGCGGGGTTCCGCGCCCGCACGGCCCGACCGTCCCGTTCCCGGGGCCCGGGCCGGCGGTCGCGGTAGTCGGCGTGCCGGGGGATAGCCCGACAGTGCCACTGCTGACGGGGTCAGCCGCCCGACCGGGCGGGCCGCCGGGCGGGCGGCAGCGGCCGGCGGAGGCCGACGCGCGTCAGGCCGCGGACGACTGGGTGCCGCGGGCCTGGCGTGGGCAGCCCGGGATGGCGTCCGGTGCCGAGCGCCCGGCCCGGCCCGGCGCCGATCTGCCGTCACGGCCGAGTCCTGATCGGCCGGCGCGATCCACCCTCGATCGGCAACCCCCCGATTGGCCGCTCCCCGATCGGCCGGCCCCCGATCGGTCGGCCCGGACTAGCTCCGACGGGCGCGAGTGGATCGGCCCGGGCGGGCGGCCCGAGCCGGGCAGCGACGAGCGCGGCCCAGCCGGGCGGCCCTGACCAGCGGCTGGACCCGGGCCGCTGTCCTGACGTCCCGCCCGCCGCGGCCACTGCGTCCGCCGTCGCGTCCACCCCGCCCACCGGCTCCTCGTGGCCACCCTGTCCACCAGCCCTTCGAGTCCACCGGCCCTTCGTGGTCCACAGCCCTTCGTGGTCCACCGGTCCTTCGTGACCATGAGCCTGCTCGACGGCGTCCCCCGCGCGAGGATGACACCCGCGCCTTTTCCGCCTTCCTGTCACCCCGTCGCCCCTCGGTCCTATATGTCTTAACTTTGCAGCATTTGTCATCTTTGAGCCCGCCGTGCTGTGTCCGGCCGTCCGGGGGAACGGGTGCGCGGAGATCGGCTCGGGGGACGCCGCTGGCCGCCGTCGGTGTTGCGCGAGCGTAGTGGGGCGACAGCACATAGCTACATATTGCCGTCTTGTGTCTGCGTAGCGTGACCGCAGTCGCGGGTCGCGAGTGTCTGGGCACCGACTCCCGTTGACCACTCCGGACACCCATCCCTAGACTTGGGTCTGTGCACGAGGGTCCGTGGGTCTCAGACCGAGCGGATCCACTCGAGCGTCGTTATCGGTTCTGACAGTTTCTTCGTTTTCTGCGTTGTCTCTGTCCCTCGGTCCCGGCGGTTCGATCCGGCCCTCGCGCGGACGACCACCCCTAGTCGGAGCCGACCCCTTGACGAGCACCACCGACGTACGACCCGTGGAGACCGTGACCACCGCGCAGAGCCCGACCACACCACAGGTAGCGGTCAACGACATCGGCTCGGCCGAAGACTTCCTCGCGGCAGTCGACAAGACGATCAAGTTCTTCAACGATGGGGACATCGTTGACGGCATCATCGTCAAGGTTGATCGCGACGAGGTTCTGCTCGACATCGGGTACAAGACCGAGGGCGTGATCCCGTCCCGAGAGCTGTCGATCAAGCACGATGTCGACCCGCACGAGGTTGTGAGTGTCGGCGACCACGTCGAGGCCCTTGTCCTCCAGAAGGAGGACAAAGAAGGCCGTCTGATCCTGTCCAAGAAGCGCGCCCAGTACGAGCGCGCCTGGGGCACGATCGAGAAGCTCAAGGACGAGGACGGCGTCGTCACCGGCACCGTCATCGAGGTTGTCAAGGGTGGTCTCATCCTCGACATCGGCCTCCGTGGCTTCCTGCCGGCTTCCCTCGTGGAGATGCGCCGAGTCCGCGACCTGCAGCCCTACGTGGGGCGTGAGCTCGAAGCCAAGATCATCGAGCTCGACAAGAACCGCAACAACGTTGTGCTCTCGCGGCGGGCATGGCTGGAGCAGACCCAGAGTGAGGTCCGCTCCGAGTTCCTCGCCCAGCTGGCCAAGGGTCAGATCCGTAAGGGCGTCGTCAGCTCGATCGTCAACTTCGGTGCCTTCGTGGACCTCGGTGGCGTCGACGGGCTGGTGCACGTCTCGGAGCTGTCCTGGAAGCACATCGATCACCCGTCCGAGGTGGTCGAGGTCGGCCAGGAGGTCACCGTCGAGGTTCTCGACGTCGACCTGGACCGCGAGCGGGTCTCCCTGTCGCTGAAGGCGACGCAGGAGGACCCGTGGCGTCAGTTCGCCCGCACCCACGCGATCGGCCAGGTCGTTCCCGGCCGGGTCACGAAGCTGGTGCCGTTCGGCGCGTTCGTCCGGGTGGACGAGGGCATCGAGGGTCTGGTCCACATCTCCGAGCTCGCCGAGCGGCACGTGGAGATTCCGGAGCAGGTCGTCAACGTCGGTGACGAGATCCTGGTCAAGGTGATCGACATCGACCTCGACCGGCGTCGGATCAGCCTGTCGCTCAAGCAGGCGAACGAGGCGTCGGGGCTGGCCGTCGACGGCGAGGCGTTCGACCCGAGCCAGTACGGCATGGAAGCCAAGTACGACGAGCAGGGCAATTACGTCTACCCCGAGGGCTTCGACCCGGAGACCGGGGAGTGGCTGGAAGGCTACGAGGAGCAGCAGGCGGAATGGGAGCGGCAGTACGCCGAGGCCCAGACCCGCTTCGAGGCGCACCAGGTCCAGATCCGGGCCGCGCAGGAGGCGGACGCCGCAGCGGCCGCTCCCTCCTCCTACACCGCCTCCTCCCAGTCCGACCAGCCTGCGTCCGCGATCGACGAGGAAGCACTGCGTCGCCTGCGGGAGCAGTTCGGTCGGGAGTAGGCAATCCTGCCGTGTGCGTGACAGCGGGGCCCGAGGAATTCTTCTCGGGCCCCGCTGTCGTGTGCTGGCGTGCGGGAGATCTGCCGGTCAGGGCTGAACGCGTGCCACCGCGGCGTCGACGTGATCCGGCCGCAGCAGGATCGGGACGTCCTCGCGAATCTCATAGCGGTGGCCGAGCCGCGGGTTGACCAGCCAGCCGTCCACCAGCTCCAGCGGCCCCTTGTCGACCGGGCAGGCCAGGATCTTCAACAGGTCGGGTTCGATGCTCATGTCGGGCGTTCCTGTTCGTTCGTCGCCATCGGCCGCTGCCGTCGGACCCCACGAGCATCCCAGACGGCCGCCCGCGTCGAACCGGCGCACAATTATGCACCTAACATGGTGACATAAAGCTATGGGGCGGAGTAGCGTCAGGATCGTGCAGCGGTCGAACCATCGGCCGCGAAGTTCGCGGATGACCCGTCACGAGAGCCAGGTTAATCATGACTGTTTACGATTTCACCGTAGACGCCCCCGGCGGCGACAGCCGCTCGCTGGGTGACTACGCCGGCCAGACGCTTCTGATCGTCAATGTTGCCAGCAAGTGCGGCCTGACGCCGCAGTACGAGGGGCTGGAGTCGCTCTACCAGGAGCTGCACGGCCGCGGCCTGGAAATCCTCGGCTTCCCGTGCAACCAGTTCGGCAACCAGGAGCCGGGCACCGAGGAGGAGATCCAGAGCTTCTGCTCGGCCAACTACAACGTCACCTTCCCGGTGCTGAGCAAGGTCGAGGTGAACGGCGACGACGCCGCGCCGCTGTTCAAGTACCTGCGTGCCGAGGCGCCCGGGGACTTCGGGCCCGAGTCCGGTTTCCTCTACGAGCACGTCCAGAAGACCCGGCCCGAGGCGATCGGCACCGACGAGGTCAAGTGGAACTTCACCAAGTTCCTCATCGACACCGACGGTAATGTCGTGCGCCGTTACGAGCCGACGGTGACCCCCGAGGAGATCCGCAAGGACCTCGACGCCACCCTCGCCTAGCCAGCCGTCGCGTCGGCGGCTCGCGCCCGGTGCCGGTCGTTCGGCCGATGAGCGGCCGGCATGGGGGGTGGGTCCGATCAGGTCCGGTCGAGCTGGGCGGCGAGGTACACGATGTCCTCACTGATGCCGCTGGCGAGGACCTCGTGTACCTCGCGGTAGGCCGCCCGGAACTCGGCGAGAACCGCACTGACGCCCGCGGCGTCCACCGGTTCGCCGATCTCGACGGCGGCATTGGCGAGACGGCGGATGCCACGGCTGGCCCGCTGGGCGGTGAGTAGGTGAAACGCGATCTCGTCGAGGCGGGCGGGGTCGGTGTCACTCATGGCGGCCTTCCATTCCTTCGGGTCCCTTACGGGGCGGGGCCTCGGGATCAGGCGAGTACGGCCTCGGCCCGGTGGTCGTCGGCCGGGAGGAGTCCTGTCACCGTGGCGGTCACCTCGATCGACCGCAGGGTGGCGATGCCGGCCAGGACGGTGGCGAGCGCGGTGTCGGCGGCGTCCCGGCCGGTCGCGATCCGGATCAGGCTGTCCCGGGGAACCCGTCGGGTCGGGTCGTGGAGGTGCCACGCGCCGCCGGTCCAGGCCTCGAAGACGGCGTGGAAGTCCATCGGGGTCAGCCCGGGTGCGTAGACCGCGGTGAACCTCGCCGGTATCCCCAGTGCCCGACACAGAGTGACGCCCAGGTGGGCGAAGTCGCGGCAGACCCCCTGCCCGGTCAGCAGGGTGTCCTCGGCGGTGTCGTGGACCGTGCTGGCGCCGGCGACGTAGCCGATCCGGTGGTGGATCCAGTCCGTGATGGCGTCCACCCGGGGCCGGCCCTGCGGCAGAGCGCCGAACTCGGCCACGGCGATTCCCACGACATGGTCGGAGGGGCAGTAGCGGCTCGGACGCAGGTAGGTCAGCCGCTGCAGATCGAGTGGTTCGGCGCCCGCGGTCCCGTCCGGTCGCGACGCGGGGCGGGGGTGGGGGCGTTCGAGGTGCGCCCGGTAGGACACCGTGAACAGGCCGCGGGGCACCCGCAGGAGGTGGATGCGCCCGCCGTGTGGTGCGGCCAGCTCGACCGGCGGGGGGAGGGGGGTGCCCCCGGTCGCCAGGTTGAGGCGTTCCTCGAGAGTGCGGCCGCCGCGTTCGGCGGCGACGACCTGCAACGCGATGTCGGCGGGCTCCTGGATGTCGAAGGCCAGGTCACAGGTGACCACGCGGCCCGGATCGTCGCCGCCGGCCGGCCGGGGCATATCCCGGCCGGCCGGCGCGCTGGTGTCGTCCGCCATGGTCGTGGTCAGGGCGAAGCCGCGGGCGCCGTGGACGACTCCGGCGCCGTGGCGCCGGTCGGTCCGCCGTCGCCCGCCGGGGTCTCGGCGCCGGCCTGCCGCAGGATCTCACCGGCCGAGCCGGTCAACCCGCCGGCCGTGGCCGCCCGGAGCACCGTCTCGGCCGGGCCGGGCGCGGCCTCGGGTGGGATCACCAGCAGTCGGAGCCGGGGCCGGCCCAGGTTGCTGCCGCCGCCCGCAGTGATCACGCGCGGGTCGAGGGTCCGGAACCAGTCCACTCGCGCCCGGGGCAACCCGGACCCGCCGGCCAGGTCGGGGATCGCCGCCCAGGCGTCGCCGTTCACCGAGACCCGGCGGATGTTCCCATCGGCTTGCGCCAGCACGGTGAGCAGGCCGGGCAGCTCGTCGGCCAGCCGCATCGTCCGCGGCCACCAGGCGCCGTCGAACGAGTCCTGGCCGCGGACCGGGGACAACGACAGGCGGGGCGGGGCGTCTGCAGAGTCCGGCCTGAGGGCCGCCGCAGCCGCTGCGGGGTACTGTGCCGGAACGCCACCGTCGTCGTCGAACCGGGCGATTTCAGAGGGATCGGCGGGAAGTACATGCTGGCTCGTCGTCATGACGGCCGCCTTACTCCGATGACGATGACCATCGGATGGCTGCGACCGGCAGCTGGGTCGACCTGCTGGTCGACACTCGCGATACACCCGGCCTCCGCTCACGATACGCCCGGTGGCCACAGCACCCCGAGGAGATCTGTTACCGGAGCACGGTAGCGGCCATCTCAGCCAGCGCTACGTCGATGCGGCCCGGGGCCAGCGCATATGTTCGTTCGGTGGCGGTCGAGTCGAGCACGCAGGGCCGCTCGTACAGGTAGAGCATCTCCACCACCTCGGCGGTGACGGGGTCCGCGGCGCCGGCCGCCGCGAGCTCCGCCGCGCTCAGCCGGGCCAGCTCCGGCTCCCGATCGTCGTCAGTCCCGGCCGCGGCGGCGAGCTGCCGGGACAGCTCGCGCACCGACAGCGGCACGCTCGGCGCGTGCCAGACCCGGCCCCAGGCGCGCTCGTCCCGGCTGATCGCGACCAGAGCGCGGGCGACGTCGCCGACGTAGGTCCAGCTGTGCGCGGCGTCGAGGTCACCGGGGAAGGCGGCGGGCTCACCGGCGAGGACCTTGGGGGCGACGAGCAGGTTGTAGAGCGAGTAGGCGTCGGCGCCGAGGAAGTCCGCCGCGCGCACCTCCGTCACCCGGACCCGGCCGGCCTGGTGGGCGGCCAGGGCGTCGTGCCACATCGCGGCCCGCACCCGGCCCTTGACCGTAATCGGTGCCGCCGGCAGGTCCTCGGTGATCGGGCCGTCGACCGGGCCATAACCGTAGATGTTGCCGAGCATCACGTAGTCGGCGCCGGTGCGCTCCGCCGCCGCCAGCAGCGCCGCAGCCAGCGGCGGGAAGAGGGCCGCCCATCGGTCGTAGGCGGGCGCGGCGCAGCCGAACAGGGTCCGCGCGCCGGTGGTCAGCTCGGTCAGGCGGTCGGCGTCGGTGGCGTCGGCCGCCACCAGCTCGATGCCAGCCCGGTGCGGGCCGCGGCCGCCGCGGGTCACCAGCCGGACTTGCTCGCCGGCGTCGGCGAGCAGATGGGCGGTGGCGACGCCGGTCGCGCCGGCCCCGACGATCACGTGCACGGTCAAGGTCGGCTCCTCGTGGGTGGGCGTCCAGGGGTGGTCCGGGCGCGTCCGGATCACCCTCGCCGGACGCGCCCGCCCGCGGCCAGGCCCACGGACGCCAGATGTCCGGAGGTTCCCGCCATGATCGGGTTGGGTCGTGGCGCCGCGGCCATGATGGGACCATGCCAGCGGCCGTCACCATCCCTGCCCGGCCCACCGTCCCTGTCCTGCCAGCCGATCCTGTCCTGCTAGCCGATCCTGCCCGGCCCGGCGATCCAGCCCGGACCGGCGCCCTCGTGCCGTCCGGCGGGCCGCATCGGGTCGCGGTGATCGCCGTGCCGCCGGTGACGATGTTCGACCTGTCCATCCCCCAGATGGTCCTGGGCGCCACGTACGTCGCCGACCGGCCCGGCTACGAGGTGGTCGTCTGCGCGGCCGACCCCGGGGTGATCGCCGTTGAGGGCGGCGGAGGCGGGTTGGGTCTCACCGTCGGCCGGGGACTCGACGCCGTCGCCTGCGCGGACACCGTCATCGTCACCGGCACTGGTGCCCGGGTCGACGCCGATCCGCGGGTGCTGGCAGCGCTGCGGGCAGCGGCGGGCGCTGGGCGTCGGATCGCGTCGATCTGCACGGGCGCGTTCGTCCTGGCCCAGGCCGGCCTGCTCGACGGTCGGCAGGCGACCACGTACTGGGTACAGACCGGGGCGCTGAGCAGCCGCTTTCCGGCCATCGACGTCCGCGCGGACGTGCTGTTCGTCGAGGATGGCCAGTTCGTGACCTCGGCGGGGCTCGCCGCGGGCATCGACCTGTGCCTGCATCTGGTGCGCTGCGACTACGGCAGCGCGGTCGCGAACGCGACGGCCCGCCTCGCGGTGGCGGCCCCGGCGCGCGCGGGCGATCACAACCAGCTCATCCCGGTTCCGGTGCCCGGCCCGGACGGGACCGGTCTGGCCCGCGCCCGGGACTGGGCGCTGGCGCACCTCGACGAGCCGCTCACCCTCGCCGACCTGGCCGCGCACGCGCACGTCAGTGAGCGGACGCTCGGGCGGCGCTTCCGGGCGCAGACGGGTCTCAGCCCGCTGCAGTGGCTGCTTCACCAGCGCGTCGAGCGGGCCCGCGAGCTGCTGGAGACCACCGACCTGCCGATGGATCACGTGGCCCGGCGAAGCGGTCTGGGCTCGGCCGACTCGCTGCGCCAGCACCTGCTGCGCCGCACCGGCCTGACGCCGACCGCCTACCGAACCGCCTTCGCCCGCCACCCTCGACGGGAGGCATCGGCGCAGCCCTTCGCCGCGGCGCCATCGTCGACCATCCCGGCCTGACAAACGTGCCCACACGGCCGGCCCGATAGGCTGCCGGGATGGCTGGCGACCTTTTCTCCGGAACCGCCGGGTATTACGCCCGCTATCGACCTGGCTACCCGCCGGAATTCCTCGACGACGTCGCTCGGCGATTCTCTCTCCCCGGGACGGGTCGGCTTCTCGACCTCGGGTGCGGGCCCGGAACTCTCACGCTTGCCCTGGCCGCCCGGATGCGGGAAGTCATCGGGGTCGATCCGGAACCGGAGATGCTCGCGGAGGCGGCACAGCAGGCGGATCGCGCCGGTATCCGTAATGTCCGCTGGGTGGCGGCGGCCGCGGAGAACCTTCCGTCGGACCTCGGTCGGTTTCAACTGGTGACCATGGGCCGTTCGTTCCACTGGATGGACCGGGACCAGGTGCTGGCGACGGTCGCCGGCATGGTCACGCCGACCGGCGGACTCGTGATCGTCAGCGATTACCGCCTCGACCGGCCCGCCACCGACTGGCAGCGAGCGATCGAACAAACACAGGCGAAGTTCCTGGGAACCGTGCGCCGCGCCGGCAGCGGCGTCGTCGTGCCGACCATGGAATCCCATGAGATCGTCGTGAAAAGATCTCCGTTTCGGCGGGTCGAACGGATCCTCTACGAATTCGAACGACGGTGGACGATCGAACAGGTCATCGGCTATCTGTATTCGACCTCGTTCCAGGTTCGGGGGCTGCTGGGCGCCCGGCGAACCGCCTTCGAGGAGGAGATCACCGAAGCGCTGCGCGCCTGTTCCTCGGATGGCACGTTCATCGAACCCGTCCAACTCGTGGCCATATTCGCCTCGCTCGGCACCTGATCGCCGGCCGGTTCGCCTGTCATACCAGGTGGTACCAGGCATACTCGGTATATCTCACCCGGCCGGGGTGGGGAGTACCGCCGCCGCACGATCCCCCACTCGCATCGCGATGACGAGGACGATCGCACCGGCGACCGAGAGCAGCGCTCGGACGTGGTTCCAGGCCGTCCAGGCGCCGGCGTACTCCAGCCAGGACCCCGCCGCGTCGGCGGCGGTCGGGTCCACCCGGGCGAGGGCGTCGTTGTGCGGGACGTGGTACGCGATCGTCAGCAGCACCCCGAGCAGGTAGAGCGCGGTTCCGGCCAGGCGGTACCAGGCCCCCGGTGCGTGCGCGTCACGCACCGACGCGACGCCGAGCACGGCGCACGCGGCGGCCGTGCCGAACATGACGAGCATCAGGGCGGCCGTCGGGGCCTGCCGGTTGACGCTCTGCATCGCGGCGAGTCCCTGGTCCGGCGGCAGCCGGCGCAGCGCGGTCATCACGAAGGCGGAGAAGGCGAAGAACACTCCGCCCACGACGGCCGCCCCGACTGCGGTGATCAGGGTGAGGGCGGGGAGGAATCTGGAGATCATGGGCCGTCCTGTTCACCGGGAAGCTGTCGTGATCCAGTGAAGTGCGCCCGCTCGGCCCGGGCCATGGCTTCGATGCTCGTCCGCATACGCGAGCGTCCAGCCATCCCGCCCGGTGAGCGCCGGGCCGCCGTTACGATCTCCCGTGTGGACGCGCTCGCCGGGCTGTTGGACGGCCCCCGGGCGCGGGGTGCGTTCCTGCTGCGCATGACCATGAATCCGCCCTGGTCGGTGCGCATCCAGGACGAGGCCCCGCTGGCGATCGTCGCGGTCGTGCGCGGCCATGCCTGGGTGCTCCCCGCCGACCAGCCCGGGGTGCGCCTGACCGCCGGGGACGTCATCGTCATCCGCCGGCTGCTCACCGCGCTGCCGGTGCTCGCCGTGGTCCGGGCCGGCGACTGGGACTCGCCGCTCGTCGACCTGCTCGCCCGCGAGATCGGTCGGGACGATCCCGGCCAGGAGCTCGTCCTGGACCGGCTCCTCGACCTGCTCGTCGTCGCCGTCGTGCGCACCTGGTTCGCCCGGGTCGAGGCGGACGCCCCCGCGTGGTGGCGGGCGAGCGGCGACCCGGTCGTGGGCCGGGCGCTGCGGCTGTTGCACCACACGCCCCAACATCCGTGGACGGTCGCGGAGCTCGCCGCCGCCTGCGGGGCCTCCCGGGCCGCCTTCGTTCGCCGGTTCACCGATCTTGTCGGCGAGCCTCCGATCGCCTACCTCACCGGCTGGCGGCTGGCACTGGCCGCCGACCTGCTGCGCGAACCGGACGCCTCCGTCGGATCGGTCGCCCGCCGCGTCGGTTATGGCAGCCCGTTCGCGCTGAGCACCGCCTTCCGCCGCCGGTACGGCGTCAGCCCCCGCGACCACCGCGCGCGGTGACGGGCTTCGACACGGGACCGTTAGGGTTGTTGTCAAGGGTTCGACGTCGAGATGTGGTGGGACTGTGGTTGATCGCCGGGACTGGATGGCCAAGGCCGCGGACGAAGCGATCGAGCGGGCGCAGCGGCGCCCGGGCGGCGAGAAGGTCGTCTGCGCGTCGGGAATCAGCCCGTCGGGGCCCATTCACCTCGGCAACCTGCGGGAGATCCTCGTCCCGCACCTCGTCGCCGAGGAGATCCGGTCTCGCGGGGTGCCCTGCGAACACATCCTGTCCTGGGATGACTACGACCGGCTGCGCAAGGTGCCTGCCGGGGTGCCCGCCGACTTCGCCGAGCACATCGGCCGGCCGCTGACGGCCGTTCCCGACCCGTGGGGCGAGTTCCCGAGCTGGGCGGAGCGGTTCAAGGCACCGTTTCGCGACGCACTGCGTCGCCTCGGCATCGAAGTCCGCGAGATCAGCCAGACCGAGATGTACCGCTCGGGCGCCTACGCCGACAGCATCGCCCGGGCGATCGCCGCCGCCCCCGCCATCGACGGCATCCTAGGCCGCTACCGCACGCTGCAACCGTCGCCGGCGGCAGCACCCGCCGGCTCGGATCCCGCCGGCTCCGGGGCGGCTGGCTCCGGGGCGGGC
>NZ_JAMPTM010000138.1 GCF_025403375.1 Frankia gtarii | reverse complement strand
AGCTCGCTGTCGGCACGCGGCTGCGGGCCGCCGGTGTGCCCGTCGGGCTGGTCGCCGCGGCGTTCACCCAGGCGGAATTGAGGCGTCGGGCGGCGGCCAAGTTCGCCCGCGCCGAGGAGATGTTCTTCACCCGCGCCGGGCTGGAGCAGGCGTCCTCCCAGGCGGCGGCCGAGCACCGGGCGGCGCGGTTCGCCGGGCTGCGCCGGCTGGCCGACCTGTGCACCGGAATCGGTGGGGACGCCCTCGCCCTGGCGCCCGGCCGGGAGATCCTGCTCGTCGACCGGGACCCGGCGCACCTGCGGATGGCCGCGCTCAACGTCGCCGTCCACGGGGCGCACCGGGTCGACACGCTGCTCGCCGATGTCCGCGACGTCGACCTGACCGGTTATGACGGGGTCTTCGTCGACCCGGCCCGGCGCACCGGGGACCGCAGGCTGGCCTCGCGGGCCAGTGAACCGCCACTGCCCTGGTGCTTCGCCCTCGCCGACCGGGTCGCGGCCGTGGCGGTGAAGGCGGCTCCGGGCCTCGCGACCGACCAGGTCCCGTCCGGCTGGGAGATCGAGTTCGTCGCCGACGGCCGCGACCTCAAGGAGGCCGTGTTGTTCTCCCCGGCCCTGGCCACGGCCGAACGCCGCGCGACCGTGCTTCATCCCGCGCCGCTGTCCTCGTCCGCGTTGCCCGGGGGGAGGCCGGTCAGCCTGGTGGGCATCCCGGACCCGGCGGAGCCCGGCGGCCCGGTCGCCGACCCTGGGCAGTACCTCTACGACCCGAGCCCGGCTGTCACTCGGGCCGGCCTGGTAGGTGAGCTCGCGCGCCGGCTCGGTGCCTGGCAGGTCGACCCGATGATCGCCTTCCTCAGCTCGGACGAGCCCGTCGCCAGCCCGTTCGCCCGGCTGCTGCGGATTTCCGCGAGCCTGCCCTTCGACGTCCGCCGGCTCGTCGGCGAGCTACGCGGGCGCGGCATCGGGTCGTTGGAGATCCGTCGTCGTGGGCTCGCGGGCGACGTCGACGAGCTGCGCCGCCGCCTGCTGCCCCGCCGCCGGGATCTGGTCGCCGGCGGTCCGGCCATCACCCTGGTGATGACCAGGATGCGCGACGAGCCCTGGGCCTTCCTCTGCACACCGGTCGAGCACGACAGCCGGTGAGCGTCGGGCAGCTACGGTGAGCGTCGGGCAGCTACGGAGCACGATCGGGATCACGGCGCGGTGAGTCGACCCGTGGCGGCGGCGGTGAGGCAGCCGGCGGCGATCGCCGCCGCCAGGGCGAGCGGCACGATCCGGTCGACGTGCAGCAGGAGGGCGCCGCCGACCAGCGCGCCGGTGAACATGGCCATGGGCGCGGCCAGCCGGCGCGGACCGTGGAAGCCGGGACCGCCGGCCAGCCGGGAGTCCACGACCACGCCGGTGAGGGTGGTGGTCAGCACGTTGGTCGGGACCTCCGGGACCGCCACCCGCCGCGCCGTCGCGTGCTGCAGCCCCATCGCGGCGGCCAACGGCACGATGATCGCGTATGGCCGGTCCGCCCTGGTCTCACCGGTGAGGGATGCGGCGATCAGGGCCGCGATGATCAGCCCGGTCTGGATGGCCAGGGCGACCGTCAGCCACCGAGCCCGGCGTCCGCGGTGCAGCGCCGGGGCCCTGCCGATCCGCCCGGCGAGGACCGCGCCGGTCAGGAAACCGGCCAACGCGAGCGCGGACAGGTCCGCGGACAACCCCGGCGCTCCCGCCAGCGCGAACGCGAGGAGCACGACGTTGCCGGTCATGTTCGCCACGAACACCCGGCCGAGCCCGAGGAAACTGGTCGCGTCGACCAGCCCCGTCAGGCCCGCCAACGCCACCAGCAACATCACCTGCCGCCGATCCCGCACGGTCGGCGGCGGCGGCGTGGGGCCCGTCGGCGGTGGGGGAGGCGTCGGCGGCGTCATCGACACAGTGTCGACCGGAACCCCGCCCCGGTTACCGCCGTTACAGGCGCAGGGGGCGGATGGGGGCGGCGATCAGGTGGGGCTCCGACTGCCAGTCGACGCCCGGTACGTCGACGTAGAGCTCGATCTCGTTCCCGTCGGGATCGAGGATGTAGAGGCTGTGCGTGATCGTGTGGTCGGATGCCCCGACGATGTCGACGCCGGCCTGCCGGATCGTGGCCAGAACCGCGCGCAGCTCGTCGTCGGTGTCGCCGACCTTCAGCCCGAAGTGGTAGAGCCCGATGCGGCGCCCGGCCGGTACCGCGGCCGCGTCCTCGCCGACCTCGATCAGCAGCAGTTCGTGATGCGTGCGGCCGGAGGAGAAGGCCGCCGCGGGGAAGCGCAGCGCGTTGCCGGCGGAGTCCGCCGGGGCCGGGAGCACCTGCCGCCAGCCGAGGACATCCCGGTAGAACGCGGCCGAGCGTTCGATGTTGCGGACGTAGAGGACGAGATGTCCCAGTTCCTTGATCTCCACAGTGTTCTCCCCGGGGCGGACGGACGGGATGCCGTTGCCCGTACAACTACCACGGGGGGTCCGACATGCCCGCCGCCGCACCTCGATTCTGCCTCCGTCCGGACGCCGGCGCTGTCGCTCGTCGTCCGCCCGCCCGGCGTCCCGCCGGACACGCTCGTCCACCGACGTCCTGCGGTAGCATGGAGTGTCAGGCGATACAACCGTACCTGGGGGTGATCGGTTTCGACTTCGGACGTCGAGGCAGGGGAAGCGGGCCGAGGATGAACGGTTATCTCGTTAACGATCCGTTCAAAAAAACAGCTGCCAACAACAAGCAGCCTGTTTCCGCTTACGCCCTCGCGGCTTAAGTAAGGGAACCGTCAGCCTGGGAATGCCTCCGGCCCAGGATCTGGCGTCGCTAGGAGGATCACCGGCTGACCCGGTCGCGGGGCCAGCCGGAAAATCAAACAGCGACTGAGCCTACGTCGGCTTGCCTGTGGGTCCGACGGGGCTGAGAAACAAGTAGCAGGCTCCGCCCGGAGAAGCCCTGTGTCGGTGCCGGAGGACGCGGGTTCGATTCCCGCCACCTCCACGAGCTGGCCCGCCGTGGTCGCTGACCTCTGGTCAGCTTCCAGGCGGGCCGCGATGTTTTCGGGGGGACGACCCCCCGAACCCCCCGAGTGCCGAGCTTGGCTCGGCCGAGCGTCGGGTTCGAGTAGTGACGATGAACCCCGGTGAAGCGGCGCCACCCACCAGGGAGGCGCCGCTTTCGCGTGCCGGTTGGGCATTGCGGATTCACCTCGGGCAGGCCGCACCCGACGAGGTATGACCAGGCAGTCGTGTGCCGCTAGCCGACTTCGAGTGGAGAGATGAGCGGCACGCTGTTGTCGGCCAGGATGCCCGCGACGATCGCCGCCAGAAGCGTCGCGTTGGCCGGCGCCACCCCGTTGGTGAGTTCCGCGACCTTCGCCGTGACGCTGTCGTAGGACTTCATCGCCAGCTGCGTGCCTTTCGCGGTCAACGCGACCTGGATGACGCGTCGATCGGCGCGGTTGCGGACACGCCTGACGAGGCCCCGATGCTCGACCCGATCCACCAGGCCGGTCAGACTGGAGCGCTCGACGTGCAGAATCCCGGTCAACTCCGTCATGCCGACCGGCCCCCGGATGAGCTCGCACAGCAGCTGGACCTGCTGGGGCGTCAGGCCGAGACCGCGGCTGGCGTCGGCAAAGAGATGGTCGATCAGGTGAGCGAACTGGACGAGCGCGTCCTCAAGCCGTGGCGCGCCGTCCAACGGCGGCTCGCTGGTGGTCGGCTCGGTCGTCGCACCCATGACTCGAACTGTAGTTCACGGTGCGACAAAGCCGGGCCGACCACCCCTGGTGATGATCGATCGCATGCTACGTCAGGTGCTGGTCGGGGTTTCGTGGGGCTCCTCGCCGGTCGCGACCGGTCGAGTCTGGTCGGCCGACCAGGCCGACCACGAGCCGGGGAACAACGCGCCGCCGGGCAGCCCGGCGCGCTCGAGCGCCAGCAGGTCGTGGCAGGCGGTGACGCCCGAGCCGCAGTAGACGATCACCTCGTCGGCATCGGCGGCGCCCAGCGCCGCGAAGCGCTCCCGCAGCTCGGCGGCCGGTCGAAACGAGCCGTCGCGGCGCAGGTTGTCCGCCCAGGGCGCGCTGCGCGCACCGGGCACGTGGCCGAGGCGCGACTCGCCTGGTAGGACGTCGGCGCCCGAGTAGCGTCCCGCCGCGCGCGCATCGAGCACGACGGCCCCGCCGCCGGCGGCCGCCGCCTGGACCTCGTCGGCGCTGCGCAACAGGCCGGCGGGCCACGGCCGCGGGCGACGTGCGACCGGCGTGCGGGTGACCGGCCCCGCTTCGCGGGCCCCCGGCCAACCGTCCAGCCCGCCGTCGAGCAGCGCCGCCGGCTGCCCGATGGACCGCAGCAGCCAGACCAGCCGCGCGGCGAACCCGCCGCCCTGGTCGTCGTAGCCGACAACGATGTCGTCGTCGGCGATGCCCAGCGCCCCCAGCCGCTTGGCGAACGTCTCCGGCGAGGGCAGCGGATGGCGCCCACCGGCCACGCTCGGCGGATCGGAGAGGTCGACATCGAGGTCGACCCAGACCGCGCCGGCCACGTGCTCGCGCAGGTAGGCGTCATGGCCGGGGCGACCATCGAGATACCAGCGCACGTCCGCCACGACGACGCCGTCGAGCCGCTGCGCGACCCACTCCGGCGCGACGACGGGTGCCACCTCGAGGTGAGCGCTCATCGCGGTAGCTTCCAGCGGACCCGCTCGGCGGCGATCCGCAGCCGGACACGTTGGCCCGCACCCTCGAGCACGACGGGCGGCGGCGGCCCGCCGGTCCACTTGCCGAACGTCGTCTGCACGAGTTCGAGTGCTGGCGCGCCGGTGTCGACAGCCGCCACCCGGCCACGCACCTCGACGTAGCGACTCGCGTCGTCGGGGTCGATGATCAGCACCGAGACGCGCGGGTCGGCGACGACGTTGCGGTACTTCTGCAGCGTCGTGCTGGTGCCGATCAGCAGGTAGTCGTCGTCGGCATGGGCCCAGACGATGCTCGTGTGGGGCTGGCCGTCCGGCATGAGTGTCGCCAGCGTGACGTCGGAGCATGCCTGCGCGAGCCGCCGGACCTCGGGATCAAGCATCTGCGGCCACTGCTGCGTGCCGGCCCAGGCCCGCCACCTGCGGGATGACCTCGCTGCCCACCAGCTCCATCGCGCGCGCGACGGTGCGCGCGGGAATCCCACCGAGATCGATGCTCAGCAGGTGCAGGTCGTGGTTCCACAGCTCGTGCATGCGTCCGATCTTGTCGACGACCTCGGCCGGGCTGCCGCAGATCGCCTGCCCGGCGATCAGCGCGTCGAAGTCGAACTCCGGGCGGCTGGCGCCCCCCGGCACGGTCGCGTCGCGGAAGTAGTTGGCGAGGTACTCGCGCCACTGCGTGCGCGCCTGCTGGCTGGTCTCGGCCACGAAGACGTGGCTCGCCGCGCCGGTGCGGGCGGCCTGCGGTGGGCGTCCGTGTTCTGCCCACAGCTCGCGGTAGAGGGTGAACATCGGCGCGTTGACCTCCGGTGACCGGGCGACCGTGCCCATCACCATGGGCAGGCCGAGATCGACCGCGAGGTGGACCGAGTCCGGCTTCGCGCTGCCGCTGACCCACACCGGCGGCTCGGTCTGCAGGAGCCGGGGCTGCAGGTGCACGTCGCGCAGCGGGGGCCGAAACCGCCCCTCCCAGCTGACGCGATCTTCCGCCCACAGCCGCAGGATCAGCTCGAGGTTCTCGCGCTTGCGATCCGGCTTGCTCGCCGGATCCTGGCCGAACACCTCGTAGGGCGCCTCGTAGAACGACGCTCCGGCGATCAGTTGCAGGCGGCCGTTGCTGATCAGGTCGACCGTGGCGTAGTCCTCGGCGACGAGCACCGGGTCTCGGTTGGCCACCAGCGTCGTTCCCGTGGCCACCTTGATCGACGTCGTGCGCTCGGCGATCGCACCCAACACCACCTGCGGCGACGGGATGAGATCACGCTCGCCGAAGTGGTGTTCGCCGAGCGCGTACCACGCAAAGCCAAGCTGCTCAGCCAGTACTGCGCCCTCAATGACCTCGGACAAGCGCTCACGCTGCGTGACACGCTCGCCGGTGTACGGGTCGGTCAGCAGCGTGCCGAACGTCAACGCGCCGATGTCCATGCGATCAGTCCTCCTTCATAGCGGGTTTCGGAACGAGTTCGTGGCTGGCCGCATCGAGCGCGAGTACGGCGTCGAGATCGGGGATCACGGCGACCAGCTCCCGCGTGTAGAGGGATGCTCGGGCGCGAGCAGTACCGCCCCGCTGTCGGCTGCTTGGACGACGCGGCCATCGCGTATCACGCAGACGCGATCCGCGATGTGGCGGGACGAAGGGTCATGCGAGAGGAACAGCAGGCTGACGTCGAACTCGCGTTGGAGATCGTCGAGCAGGTTCAGGACCGGAGCCAGGACGGAGACGTCCGGGACCGAGATGGCCTCGTCGCGTACGACGAGCTCGGGGTCCAGGACGGGCGCTCGGGCGCTCGCGACGCGCTGGCGTTGGCCGCCCGACAGCTGTACCGGGTTCCACCGCGCACGGTCGTCCTCCAAGACAATTTCGACAATGCCGATCGGGATACATACTTCGTAGCAGGTACTGTTCTAATTTGTCAAATATCTGCTCCCCGAAGTACCTGAGCAACCGGGAACCGCGGGATCGACCGCAACCCGATCGACTGGCCGGGTTCGGACACGTTCCGGGTGCCCGGCCGGCCGCGTGGCACCGAGATCTTCGCGACCTGCTTCCGCACACGGCGGGTGGCGACCAGGCGCCCCGCTGCCCGGTCGAGGTACATCTCCTGGCGGTGTGGGACCGGTGTCTGTAGTTCGTACGCGAGGTCACCTCGGGTCAGCCGGCACGAACCGGCGAGACCACCGAGCCTGCTGGTCGGACATGTGTCGGTTGCCGTGGCCGCGTGGGGCGGACGGGAGTTCCACAGCGAGTGGCCCCCGCTCGCCGATGACCGGCCCGACGTACCACTGGGACGGCGCCGGCCGAACGGCACGATCAGTACCCGGTGATGCTTCTCGCCAGGCCGGCTTGGCGAGGCGCTGTCAGGGACGGGCCATCGAGCCGGCGTCGACGGCGATGGTCGAGCCGGTGATCATGCGGGCCTCGTCGGAGACGAGGAAGGCGATCACCTCACTGACGTCGCGAGGTTCGATCAGCTCGACGGGAAGCGCGTTCTGCATCGCGGCGGCGAGGTGCGGCAGGCTTGCGATGCTCTCGAACAGCGCCGGGTTCTCCACCACCATCGCGGTGTTCACCCCGGTCGGCGCGACCGCGTTGACGCGGACGTTGTCCGGGCCCAGCAGGGCGGCGTAGGCCTTGACCAGGGCCACCACGGCGGTCTTGGCCGCCGTGTAGGCGTCGGCGCCGGCCGTGCCGTCGGTGAACGCCTTCAGCCCCGCGACGGAGCTCGTCACGATGATGTTGCCGGTCCGGCGTTCGCGCATGTGGGCGGCGGCGAGCTGAAGGGTGTGCCAGGCGCCGGTGAGCATCGTCCCGAGCGCGTCGTCCCACACCTGCTGCATGTCCGGGTGGTCACTGCCGGAGATGATCACGCCGGCATTGGCGATAGCGATGTCGACGTGCCCGAGCTGGGCGACCCCGGCGTCGAAGGCGATCTGCTGGTCGGCCCGGGAACGCACGTCGCCCTTGCGCAGCACCGCCGTCCGGCCGAGCTGTTCGATGAGCCGGCCGGTCTCGGTGAGATCCTCCTCCGTCGCCATCGGGTAGGGCACCGTGTCGAGCTGCGCGCACAGATCGAGGCCGACGATGTCGGCCCCCTGCTCGGCCAGCAGTAACGCGTGTGAGCGGCCCTGGCCACGCGCGACCCCGGTGATGTAGGCGACCTTGCCATCGAACTTACCCACGTCGCTACCTGCGCCTTCTCATCACGAGTGAACGGGACGTCGGCCCCCCGCCGGGCGCCCCCCGCCGGGCGGCTCGCATCAGGCCGGGGGATAGCCGATCGTCTTGATCTCCAGGAAGGACTCGAAGCCGGGGATGCCGTTCTCCCGGCCGAGGCCGCTCTGCTTGTAGCCGCCGAACGGCGAGTCCGGGGCGAGCCAGTGGGCGTTGTTGATCGCGACCGTCCCGGTCCGCAGCCGGCGGGCCACGGACAGGGCCCGCTCCACGCTGCCGCTGGAGACCACGCCGGACAGGCCGTAGATGCTGTTGTTGGCGATCGCGACCGCGTCGTCGTCATCGTCGAACGGGAGCACCGTCACCACCGGGCCGAAGATCTCCTCCTGGGCGATGCGGGCGTCGGGATCGACGTCGACGAACAGCGTCGGCTCGACGTAGAACCCGCGGTCGTGCTGTGGTGAGCGGTCGCCGCCGCAGACGAGTTTCGCCTCGGACCGGCCGATGTTGATGTAGTCGAGCACCCGGGTCCGCTGCCGGTCGCTGATGAGCGGGCCCATCATGTTCGCCGGGTCCATCGGATCGCCGTAGGGGAAGGAGCGCACGGCGGCTTCGGCCGCGTCGACCGCCTCGGAGTAGCGCGAGCGTGGGACGAGGATGCGGGTGGCCAGCGCGCAGCCCTGCCCGGCGTGGAAGCAGATGTGTGACGCGGCGAGCCCGACGACCGCGCCGAGGTCGGCGTCGTCGAGCACGATGGAGGCCGACTTCCCGCCGAGTTCGAGGAAGGTCCGTTTCACCGTCCCGGCCGCCGAGGCCATGACCGCCCGGCCCGTCACGGTCGAGCCGGTGAACGTGATGAGGTCGACGTCGCGGTGGGCGGTGAGCCGGGCGCCGATCCCGTGGTCGGCGGAGGTGACGACGTTGAACACGCCCGGGGGCAGATCGGTGTCCTCCAGCGCGATCCGGCCGAGCAGCGCGGCGGTCCACGGGGTGTCCGGGGCCGGCTTGAGCACCACCGTGTTCCCCGCGGCGAGCGCGCCGGTCACCTTGACCAGGTTCAGCATCAGCGGGAAGTTCCACGGGGTGATGGCACCGACGACGCCGACCGGCTCGCGGCGCACGAGCCGGCTCGCCGGGCCCATGAGGGTCGTCGTGTCGGGCAGTGCCTGCTCGTACTCATAGGATTCCGCGAGGTCGGCGACATAGGCGATGTCGGCGATCACCGGCTCGACCTGCATGAGCCGGCTCAGCGACAGCGTGCAGCCGGTCTCGGCGACGAGGACCTCCCGGATCTGTTCGATCCGGGCCTGCAACGCGGTCTGGAGCTGGCGCAGGCAGTGCGCCCGAAACGCCGGGTCGGCGCTCCACGCGCCCTGGTCGAACCGGCGGCGGGCCGCCGCGACCGCCGCGTCGAGGTCGACCGGTCCCGCGTCGGCGGCGACTCCGAGGACCTTCTCCGTGGCGGGGTTGATGTTCTCGAACGTCCGCCCGGAGTCGGCGGCGACGAGCTCACCATCGATGATCAGTTGCGATTGGTCGGCCATTGACCCTCCTGCCGCCGGGAGCGGTGGCGATCCCGCATCTCCGTGACATTGGTAACAATCCCGCCAATTATTGTCAACCCGCGGGTCGGTAAAAATTGGAGCCGAGGAGGGTCTCAGGCTCCCTGCCAGCGGTACAGGTTCCCGGGACGGCCGGACCGCCCGTAACGATGGGTGCGGATCGCCAGCCGGTGGACGGCCAGATGCTCCAGGTAGCGCCGCGCCGTGGCGCGGGACACTCCGAGCGCGGCGGCGATGTCCTCGGCGGAGGCCGGCACCGTCTCGGCCCGTAACTGGGCCACGACGGAGTCGAGGGTCGCCGAGGACACGCCCTTCGGCTGGTCCACGACGGGGGCGACAGGTGGCCGGAGTACGGCCAGCGCGCGATCGACCTCCCCCTGGCTGAGGTGGCGCGGGGAGGTGGCCGCCAGCTGCCGGTGCGCCGTCGCGAACCGGTGAAGACGGTCGCGGAAAGTCGAGAGACTGAACGGTTTCACCAGGTACTGGACGACCCCGTACGACAGTGCGGCCCGGACCGTCGCGAGGTCGCTGGCCGAGGTCACGGCGATGATGTCGAGCGTGGAGCCGCGGAACCGCATCGTGCGGCACACCTCCACGCCTGTCGTGTCGGGCAGGAGGAAATCGAGCAGTACGAGATGCGGATGGCCGCGGGAGACGAACTCCAGAGCCTCGGCGCCGCTGTGGACGATGCCGATGACGGCGAATCCGGGAATCTGGTCGACATAGCTGCCGTGCTGTTCAGCCAGCCGGGCGTCACCGTCGACGATCAGGGTGCGGATCGGCTCGTCAGGCATGCGTCACGCTCCCGGCGGTCTGCTGGCGGAACAGGAGGAGGGGGCCATCGAGGGAATAGGTCGTCGGCTCCTCCGGGCGACGTGGGGCGGTGCGCAGTTTCACATAGAAAACCTTCTATTGCATCCGCCAGATGTCGGAAAAACGCGTCGACCCGACCGACGATCGTGCGGAACCTGCGGTCACGTCGTGGTGTCGCGGTCGTGTCAGCATCCGCCATCCACGGCTCATTGGCACCATGGGGCCGCGACTGGAGAATATGAGCAGAACCGTGACACGGGGTCCGGTGCTGAGCAGTGTGGTTGCGAACATCCACACCCCCGGGAAAAGGTCTTCCCGCTCGGCAAGGAGACATATGTGACCGTGCACGCTCCACCGGCCCCGCGGGTTCGCCGTCCATGGTATCGCCAGTTGTACGTGTGGGTCCTCGCCGGTATCGCCGCGGGCATTGTCACAGGCCAGCTCGCCCCGGATTTCGCGGTCCGCCTCCAGCCGCTGGGCACGACCTTCGTCGACGCCATCAAGATGGTCATCGCGCCCATCGTGTTCTGCACCGTCGTCGGTGGTATCGCGCAGGTCGACAACCTGCGCAAGGTCGGCCGCGTCGGCCTGAAGTCGATCGTCTACTTCGAGGCCGTCACCAGCGTCGCGCTCCTGCTCGGCCTGGTCGTGATGAACGTGTTCCGACCCGGGGACGGGGTTCACGCGGACCCCGCCGGCCTCGCCGTCAACGACACCGTGGGCGGCTACATCAAACAGGGCAGGAGCGAGGGCTGGGGCCACTACCTGTCCGACATCGTGCCGGACAGCGTGGTCGGCGCCTTCGCCGACGGCGACATCCTGCAGGTGCTGTTCTTCGCGGTGCTGTTCGGGGTGGCCCTGAACCTCATCGGGCCCACCGGCGCCGGCATCGCGTCCGGGGTCGAGCGGGTCGGCACCGCGATGTTCCAGGTGATGCGGATCATCATGTACGCCGCCCCCGTCGGCGCGTTCGGGGCCATGGCCTTCACCATCGGCAAGTACGGCGTCGACACCCTGACCAGCCTCGGTAAGCTCATCGGCGTCTTCTACGGCACCTCGGTGTTCTTCGTTCTCATCATTCTGGGCTCGATCGCCGCCGCCATCGGCGTCAACATTTTCCGGCTGCTGCGCTACATCCGGGAGGAGCTGCTCATCGTCCTGGGCACCTCCTCCTCGGAACCGGTGCTACCCCAGCTCATGCGCAAGCTCGAAGCTCTTGGCGCCCCCCGTCAGGTCGTCGGGCTCACCGTCCCGACCGGATACTCGTTCAACCTCGACGGCACCTGCATCTACCTGACCCTGTCCGCTCTTTACCTCGCCCAGGCCGTCGACGTCGACCTGTCGATCGGCCAACAGCTCGCCATCGTCGGTGTTCTGCTGCTGACCTCGAAGGGCGCCGCGGGCGTCACCGGCTCCGGATTCATCGTCCTCGCCGCCACGCTCTCCACGGTCGACACGATCCCGGTGGCCGCCATCATGCTCATCTTCGGCATCGACAAGTTCATGTCCGAATGCCGGGCGCTGACGAACGTCTGCGGGAACACGCTCGCCACCCTCGTCGTCGCCCGCTGGGAAGGTGTCCTCGACACCGAACGCATGCAGCAGGTGCTCGCCCACGGCACCACCGAACCGCCCGCGCTCGTCGAGACACCCCGAGACGTCGCCGACCACCAGGAGACGAGCCGCCCATCCGCCGACGCGGACGACGCGGAACTGACGGGCGCGGTTGCCGTCCCCGCACCCCTGACCAGTCAGGGACCCGGGAGCTGAGGGAGGCTCGGAGCCCGCTAGCGCTTGACGGCGACGCCGCCGTAGCCGGCGACCTGGATGTCGGTCAGGTCCGTCGCGGTGCCGTCGGGCCGCCAGCGGTGCACGATCCGCACGCCGGGGTCGACCAGGTCCAGGCCGGCGAACAGCCCTTCGACCTCCGCGCGGCTTCGTAGCTGCAGCGGGATGCCCTGGCGGTGGTAGGTGTCCATGAGCTGCGCCGCGGCGGGAGGATCGAAGTCGGCGGACAGGTGGGTGAGGACGAGATGGCTGCCGGGCGCCAGGGGGTCAAGGAGCCGGTGCAGGATGGCGTGCGGATCGTCGGCGTCCGGGATGAACGGGAAGATCGAGATCAGGGACAGGGCGACCGGGCGGGACAGGTCGAGCGTCTCGCGCAGCTCCGGGGCGTCGAGAATGTGCTCGGTGTCGTGCAGGCCGGCGTCGATGTAGGCGGTTCGCCCCGCCTCGGTGCCGGTGAGCAGGGCCCGGGCGTGAGTCAGCACGATCGGTACCACCCCTGGGTTGCACATGACAAGACGAGTACTCGTACGCCGGAACAGCCGTGAGCAACCGTGGGCGCGCAGGTCGGTGCACTTCCTGATCCATCCCTGACCACCGCTCGGTGATCGCGGGGTCGGCCTCCGTGGATCAGGGCTGAGCAGCGGTCGGGTGGTTCGGGGGGATATAGGTGCCGGGGGTCTGGCCTGTGGCGCGGCGGAAGGCGCTGATAAACGCGCTGGTCTTGCGGTGGTGAGCTGGTCTACTTCCGGCCGGCGGACAGGCGTCCGTCGATCCGGCGTGACTGACCATGGCCGTCCCGTCGCAAGTGACCGCCGGCCAACGGCTCGGCCGAATACCGTTCACCGTGAGAGCGCCTCTCCAACGTGGTTTCTGTTCCCCAGACGAGATCAGAATCCCACTGCCGGGCCGGCACTCTCGTTACTTCGCGATCGCTAACCGCGTGCGTGCCCATGGGGTGCCAGGGCTAACGACTACCGGGCAGTCTCGATCGAATAGGCGGCGGTCGCGGCGAGGGGCTGATCTGGTGCGCCGCGCCCTGGAGAGTGGTTTGTCTGCCTGGGTTCGACGGCCGGGGACGCATCAACCCGGCCAGTGCTCTCGTGGTGCTGCGAGCCGGCGTGCAAGTGCTCGGCGCGGGTGGCTGAACGAGATTCTCGCCGGCGGGCTGAAGTCCTGAAGGTCACCAGCCCACGGGGCCGTTCACGTCGAAGAAGCTGCCGGTGGGACCGTCCGCCGGGAGCGTGGCCGCGCGCACGACGACCTTCGCGCCCTCTGATGGATGCTGCGTTCCGGGGTTGGGGTTCATATCGGTGGCGTTGGCCCCCGGGCACACCGAGTTGATCTTGATTGGCGTTCCCTTGAGCTCGACGGCCAGCCATCCGGTGAGCGCGTTGAGTAGGGTCTTCGACGCGGGGTAAGCGAAGGCCGGGATCTGTCCCAGGGGGTTTCCTGGAGACACGAGCGTCGTGATCGACCCCAGCGTGGTGCTCACGTTCACGATGCGGCCGGCCTGCGCCTTCTGCAGGAGCGGCAAAAATGCCTGCGTGACGCGCAGCGCTCCGTAGAAGTTCACGTCGAGCGTTTGCTGGATCGTCTCCGGCCGAACGGTACTGGGGAGGCCTTCACCTTCCCCGACCGCCACGCCCGCGTTGTTGACCAGCACATCCAGCGCGCCGGTCTCGTCGCCGATGCGCACCGCAGCAGCCCTGACGCTTTCTGCGTCGGTCACGTCGAGGCTGACAAACCGGACGTCTCCGTCACCGGCAAGTTCCTTCGCCGCGGATTCGCCGCGCTCCTGGTCACGACATCCCAGCCAGACGGTGAAACCCAGCTGCGCGAGCTGGCGTGCGGTCTCGAACCCGATGCCCTTGTTGGCGCCTGTGACGAGCGCCGCCTGCTTCGTGGTGTTCATGAACTCCATGCTGCAGGACCAGGACGGTATGATCCATAACGTGACGTCCACAATTCTTTATCCATCGTCCGCCAAGGGATCGCCGCTCGGGTCCAGCGATCCGATCACTGATGCCATCGGCCTGCTGCGGCCCCTCGCCGTGGTCGAAGCCGGCCTCCACGCTGCGGGACCGTGGGCGGTGCGTTTCGATCCGTTCCCGCACGTGAAACTCGGCGCTGTCGTGCGCGGCGAATGCTGGCTGGCCCTCCAGGGGCATGAGCCTGTGCTACTGCGAGAGGGCGACTTCTACCTTCTGGGCAACCCTCCGCCCTACGTGCTGGCCAGCGCGCTCACCGAGGAGCCGCGCGCCGCGACGTCGCTGTGGGACAGCGCCGCGAACGGCGCTGTGCACATCGGGCCCGAGGCCGGGGAAGACACGTACCTTTGCGGCGGGCACTTCTCGTTCGACGACACGAACGCTTCGATACTGATCGACGTTCTGCCGCCGATTGTGCACGTCCATGCCGCAGATCCTCGAGGCAAGCTGCTGGCACACCTGAGCGAACTGCTGGTCACCGAGGTCGAGACCACCGCCGTCGGCGGCTCTCTGGTCCTGGACCATCTCGCACAGATCCTGTTCGTCCACATGCTCCGCGCCCACGCCGGCCAAGCCGGCCGGCCTGCCGGCTGGCTGGGAGCACTCAGCGACAACGGCATCGGTGCCGCGCTTCGCGCCATACACGCAGACGTGGCGCACCGCTGGACACTCAAAGAGCTCGCCGGCATCAGCTGCATGTCACGCTCGGCGTTCGCCGCATCCTTCAAGAACCAGGTCGGAACCGCGCCACTGCAGTACCTGATCGAGTGGCGAATGAGCCTTGCCCGCGATGCCCTGCGCCGCGGCACCCGGTCGATCTCCGAACTCGCATTCGCGACCGGCTATAAATCCGAGAGCGCGTTCAGCACCGCGTTCCGCCGCGTGGCCGGCTCCTCACCCAAACAATTCCGCGATACAGCACATCGCGCCGTGAACAGCGAGCCGGGCCAGGAATCTTCCGCCGGCTCTTGCGCAATTTGATAGTGCAGCAGGGCAACCGAGATCAGCCTCCTTTCCAGCACGTCACGCTTGCCGTCAGGATTCGACTCGCCGAACAGTGGGATCATCCACTCATCCGGGGGTCCAGATGCGCGACGAACACGGCGAGCGTGAGCACCGCTTGGTGCAGTTCAGCGCCAAGCGGGTCGGCTGGTCCCGTCAGGGTGCCCGGGGCGGTCAGGACGGCCTTGGCCGCCAGCCGGAGATTCCTGATCATCGGATTCGGGTCGCCCTTGCGGCTGACCAGGACGACCTGGCTGGGGGGAGCGCCCTCGATCGGGACGGTGACGAGGTTGGGACGCAGTGAGCTACGCCGATCGCCGACCGGTAGCACGGCGATCGCCCAGGCCACAGCACTCCAACTCAACTGATCACAAAAGTCGGGCTGGAGTACTAGTAGCGTGTCGCCTCTAACTTTCGATGGGGATGTGGTAGATCGGTAGTGATGTCTTCTGCTGCCGTGAGGATGTGTCGTGTCTGGTTCGGGGTTACCGTCGGTGGTGCTGAGCGCCGGTGAGCGTGAGTGGTTGACGAGGGTGGTGCGGACCGGGGCGCATCCGGCGCAGGAGGTCCGCCGGTCACGGATCCTGCTGGAACTCGATGAGAGTCAGGGTGAGCCGGCCGGCCGTCGGGAGATCGCCGAGCGGGTCGGGGTCGATCCCGACACGATCAGCAACGTGGCCAGGGCCTACGCCGAGCGTGGTGGTGACATCGCGGCGACGATCCAGCGCCGGAAGCGGCTGACGCCACCGATCGAACCGAAGATCACCGGTGAGGTCGAGGCCCGGTTGATCGCGCTGGCATGCTCGGCCCCGCCGCAGGGTTATGCCCGCTGGTCGCTGCGGCTGCTGGAGAGACAGGTCGCGCTGGTCGAGGACATCCCGGACATGGATCACTCGACGATCGGGAGAGTGTTAAAAAAACGGCGCTTCGTCCTCATCTGAGGAAGTGCTGGACCATCCCGCCCCGCGCGAACGGCGAGTTCGTCGCCCGGATGGAAGACGTCCTCGCGGTCTACGCCCGCCCCCCACGACCCCGCCGTGCCGGTGGTCTGCATGGACGAGAAGCCCTACCAGCTCCTGGCCCACGCCCGCGACCCGATCCCGGCCACGCCCGGCCACGACCTCAAGGTCGACGCCGAGTACGTCCGCTGCGGGACCTGCTCGATCTTCATCTGGGTCGAGCCCCTCGCCGGCCGCCGCCGGGTGACCGCCCGAACGCAGCGGACCCGCGTGGACTGGGCCCACGAGGTCGACCGGCTCCTGACCAGCGACCATCCCAAGGCCGAGAAGGTGATCCTCGTCCTGGACAACCTCAACACCCACTCCCTCGGCTCGCTGTACGAGGCCTTCGAACCCACCAAAGCGTTCGCGCTCGCCCAACGACTCGAGATCCACCACACCCCCAGACACGGCTCCTGGCTCAACATCGCCGAAATCGAGCTCTCCGCCCTGACCCGCCAATGCCTCGACCGCCGCGTCGCCGACCTGGACATCCTGAACACCGAACTCACCACCTGGCAGAACGCGGTCAACACCCACCAGCGACAGGTCAACTGGCACTTCACCGCCAGCGACGCCCGCACCAAACTCCGCCACCTCTACCCCGAATATTAGAAGCGACAGTCTACTAGAACGTCGGAAGATCTTTCGCAGCCGGCCGATCTGGCGGGCTCCACGACGGCGACCGACTGCGGCGGAACCAGGGTGCCTGTCGCCAGGCCCGGCGCAACCTGCGGGTCAAGAGGGAGAAGGCGAGACCTCCACCGACGTCCACAGGTGTCAGTGCTGTCCACCCGGCCAGTGCCGGCCGCGTCCGACGGTCGTCGGCGGACGGCTCGGCCGGCGGACCGTATCGAGGACAGCCGTCCCGTCCCCACGGATCAGCGACGATAGAGCACTCCGTCGGTGATCCACTGCACTAGCGTGGCGGCTAGGTGGATGGCTGCCTGGGCCTCGGTCGGGCTCTGTCTCCGTGAGTTGGGTGCGCCAGCGTGCCGGGACTGACCCTCCCAGAGCAGGGCTAGCATCTCCATCAGCCGAGCCGGGCTTGTGTCAAGGCTTCCTGAAAATTGACCCCGTGGGGGTCTCGGAAATTTGACCCCCGCGCCTGGTTGATCAGTTGTGGTTGGGTCGGTCCTTGGCGAGGAGCTCGCGGCGTTGGCGGGTGCGGTAGGAG
>NZ_JAMPTM010000137.1 GCF_025403375.1 Frankia gtarii | reverse complement strand
GCCGGCGGGGCGGTGACGGGTGTCGCGTGCTCTGCCGGGGCGTCATCGGTCACCGTCGCCCCCGCAGCGGTCGCGGGGGCCGGGCGGGCGACCATGGCGAGCCACAGGCGCAGGGCGACGACCCACATCACGGTGGCGCCGGTCATGTGCAGGGCGACGAGGCCGGACGGGACGCCGAGGAAGTACTGGGCGAACCCGAGGCCGGCCTGCGCGACGACGACGGCGACCAGGGCGAGCGAGTCGCGTCGGGCCGCCGCGGGGGCGGCGGTGATGCGCACCGCGAACGCCATCGCCGCCACCAGGCCGGTCAGCAGCATCGCGCCGTCGGCGTGGAGCTGGGAGACGTTGACGATGTCGAAGCCGAAGCGGGCGGGGTGCTCGCTGTCGCCGCTGTGCGGGCCGGTGCCGGTCACCACCGTGCCGAGGACGAGGACGCCGGCGGAGACGACGACGAGCAGTCGGGCCAGCCACAGCAGCGCGGGGGCGACCGCCGGGGTCACCGGGCCGGCGCCCTGGCGGGCGCGGCGGTCGAGGACGACGGCGTTCCACAGCAGCACCATGGACAGCAGGAAGTGGGCGGCGACGGTCACCGGGTTCAGCTTCGTCAGGACGGTGATCCCGCCCAGCACGGCCTGGCCGAGGTAGCCCAGCCACAGGCCGAACGACAGCAGGGTCAGGTCCCGGCGGCGGCCGTCGCGCAGCCGCAGCGCCATGATCGGGGTGATGAGCACCACGACCCCGACGACCAGCCCGACCACCCGGTTGCCGAACTCGATCGCACCGTGCAGGGCGTACTCGGAGTGCGGGGTGAACGAGCCGTCGCCGCACTGCGGCCACGTCGGGCAGCCCAGACCGGAGCCGCTGAGCCGGACGACCCCGCCACTGACCACGATCAGGGACAGCGCGAAGACGTTGAGCGCGGTGACGAACTGGAACGCGCGCCGGCCGACGAGCGGCAATCTCCGACGCGTTGTAGAAGTTGGCACGGACGCCATAGTAACGCCCGGTGCGCTCACGTCCGGCCGGCCGGACGCAGCGCCGCCCGGTCGGGTCATGCGTGGCGGTCGGGTCATGCGTGGCGGTCGGGTCATGTGCGGCGGTCGGGTCATGTGCGGCGGTCGGGTCATGCGCGGCGGTCGGTTATTCCCAGCGGAAGGTGCGGGCGGCGAGGCCCAGGGTCACCACAGCCCACACCGCGAGCACGACCAGGTTGCGGACCCCGGGGCCGGAACCGTCGGCGAGGACGTCGCGCAACCCGTCCGACAACGCGGCGGTGGGCAGCACCTCGGCGATCGCCCGCAGCCAGCCGGGCAGCTTCGACAGCGGGAAGACCACCCCGCCGATCAGCAGCAGTAGCAGGTAGACGCCGTTGGCGGCGGCAAGCGTCGCCTCGGCGCGCAGGGTGCCGGCCATGAGCAGGCCGAGGCCGGAAAACGCGGCGGTGCCGAGCACGAGCAGTGCCAGCACCGACGGCACGGCGCCCGCCCCGCCGGCCGGATCCCAGCCCAGCGCGAAGCCCACGGCGACCAGCAGGACGAGCTGGATGACCTCGACGGCGAGCACGGCCGCGGTCTTGCCGGCGAGCAGGATCGAGCGGGGCAGCGGCGTCGCCCCGAGCCGTTTGAGCACCCCGTAGGAGCGTTCGAAGCCGGTGGCGATGGCCTGGCCGGTGAACGCGGTCGACATCACCGCGAGCGCGAGCACCCCGGGGACGAGGAAGTCGACCGACTTCTCGGTGCCGCTCGGCAGCACGTCGACGGCGGTGAAGAAGGCGAGCAGGCCGATCGGGATGATCATCGTCAGCAGTACGGACTCGCCGCGGCGCAGGGTGAGGATCAGTTCGAGCCGGGTCTGCGCGGCGAACATCCGGGCCCGGGTGGCCGCCGCCGGCGCCGGGCGCAGGTCGAGCAGGCCGGCGCCACCGCGGCCGGCAGCGGGCTGGTGGGGGCCCGGGCCGCTGGGCGAGCCGAACGCGTCGGCGGCGGTCACGAAACCAGCTCCGAACCGGTCAGCTCCACGAAGACGTCCTCCAGTGTTCGTTGCTCGACCCGGAGATCCTCCGCGAGCACGCCGTTGCCGGCGCACCAGGCGGTCACCGCGGCGAGCAGCTGCGGATCGACCGTGCCCTGGACCAGGTAGTGCCCGACCGGCCCCTCGTGGGCGGTGGTGCCCTCCGGCAGCGCGAGCAGCAGCTTGCCGAGCTCCAGGCCGGTGGGGGCGCGGAAGCGCAGCTGGCCCTCGGCGCCACCGCGGGTGAGCTCCGCGGGCGAGCCGACGGCCACGACCCGGCCGCGATTGATGATGATCACCTGGTCGGCGAGGCGCTCGGCCTCGTCCATGGCGTGGGTGGTGAGCACGACGGTGACGCCGGCCGTACGCAGCTCCTCGATCAGCTCCCAGGTGGTGCGCCGACCGGCGACGTCCAGCCCGGCCGTCGGCTCGTCGAGGAACACCAGCTCGGGTCGGCCGACCACGGCCATCGCCAGTGACAGCCGCTGCTGTTGGCCACCGGACAGCCGGCGGAACGGGGTGCCGGCGGAGTCGGTCAGGCCGAGCCGGTCCAGCAGCGCCGCGGGATCGAGCGGGTGGCGGTGGTGCGCCGCGACAAGGCGCAGCATCTCCCCGGCTCGAGCACCCGGGTACATCCCGCCGGCCTGGAGCATCACCCCGACGCGGGGGCGCAGGGCGACCGCGTCCCCGATCGGGTCGAGGCCCAGGATGCGGACCTCACCGGCGTCGGCCCGGCGAAAGCCCTCGCAGATTTCCACCGTCGTCGTCTTGCCGGCACCGTTGGGGCCCAGCAACGCCGTCACGGAGCCGACCGGGACGCTCAGTGACAGGTTATCGACGGCACGTATCCGGCTGTCGGAGGGGGTGCCCCGCCCGGCGGGTGCCGCGAACGTTGCGGGCGTCGTCGAGACCTCGGTGAACGGCGCGGGCCGCAGACTCGGCGCGGCGGAACCGCGGCGGCCACGTCGGCCGGGGCCCCGGGAGCCCTCCGCCCGGGCGGCCCCGGACCGGGAGGGAACGGACCGCGTGGAGTAGGTCTTCACGAGGCCCGTGACGCTGATTGCCAGGATCTCGGCCACCTGGCGATCCTACGGATCCGACCGGGGGGAAGGGGGGTTCATTCCTGCCACCTCGGAGCCGACCGCGGGCTGGCGCCGTCAACTTCGCTGCTGCGGCGGCCGGATGGGCAGAACCCGCCGCCGTGCGCCGACCGCCACCGGCTCGCCCGGCTCCACCAACGCGCCCCAGGCGCCGAGCCGTTCGTAGAGCATCGACGGCGTCGTGCTGTACAGCCGCGACAGCGACTGCAGGTCAGAGCGGCGCAGCCGCAGAAGGTCGCGAGAGCTGTCCGAGCGCAGTACCTGCACGATCGCGATCCAGCGCCGTAGCGGGCCGGTCCGGGTCGGCGGCAGTTTGCGCAGCCGGCGTAGGTCGATGACGAGTGGGGGAAGGTGGTCGACGTCACGGCGGTCGGCCGCCGGTGGGACCAGCAGGGTCGCCGGAACGTCGTACAGATCGGCGAGCTCGACGAGCCGGTGCACCCGCAGGGTACGGGAGCCTCGTTCGTAGGCTCCCAGAGTTCCCGCGGTCCACCGACCGTGGGTGCGCTCCTGGACATCCAGTAGCGACATGCCACGCCGGTTGCGCGCGGCGCGAAGCCGGCGCCCGAGCTCCAGGGCGTAGTCCGCCTCGGTCACGGTCTCCGTCCGGGTCAGGTCGACAGGAGACGCCAACCGCCCCCCAGTAACACCCTGTCAGGCATTGGTGCGTCTGGCAGCCGGTTCGACCAAGAAGGCTCAAGGGAATGTGGCCCCGACGTGTTCCTGTGAATGCAGGGTGCAGCAGGCTCAGGGGTGGGGACGTTCTACCGGTGGCGTTCGGTGACCAATTTACGTCACCTGGTGCGATGCCGCGGTGACCTGATCGGCCGCGCGGCAACCGGGTCCGCGCCCGCCCAGTGAGCGCCAGAGCACGTCAGCAGCGTGCGTTGCCGCGGCTTCCTGTGCAGGTACAGGTGCCCTACCTCGGCTCGACCCAGTTGTACGGGTACGGGGCCACGGGACGAGCCGCGCAGGGCCCGGCCGCGCAGGTCCGCAGCAACTGCGCCCGTCGTGGCGACGACGATGAGTAACGACGGGTACCGGTAACAGCAGGGGTGGAAGAGGTTCGTCGAGCGAGGTTCGTCGAGCGCGATTCTGGTCGAGCGCGGTGTTGTCCCTACGAGGTTCCTTCGTCGCGGTCGGTGTCCTCGGCGTCGATCTCGGCGTCGATCTCGGCGTCGGTGTCGTCGGTGTCGTCGGCCCAGGCGCGGGCGCGGTCGACGGCGGCCAGCCAACGGCGGTAGGCACGGTCGCGCTGGGCGGGCGGCATCGCCGGGCGGTAGCGCCGCTCGCTGCGTCGGTGCGCGGCGAGCGCGGTCGGGTCGGTGAAGAAGCCGATGGCCAGGCCCGCGAGGTACGCCGAGCCGAGTGCGGTGGTCTCGATGTTGTCGGGCACGTCGACGTCGACGCCGAGGATGTCGGCCTGGAACTGCATGAGCCACGGGTTGCGCGCGGCCCCGCCGTCCGCGCGCAGCTCCCGCACGGCGAATCCGGCGCCGGCCATCGCCTCGACGACGTCGCGGGTCCGGTAGGCGATGCCCTCCAGCACCGCGCGGGCCAGGTGCGCCCGGCCGGTGCCGCGGGTGATCCCGAGCAGCGTGCCGCGGGCGCGCGGGTCCCAGTGCGGCGCGCCGAGGCCGGTGAGCGCCGGGACGAAGTAGACGCCGTCGTTGCCGGGCAGCGAGGCGGCCAGCTGTGCCGTCTCGGCGGCGTCGCGGATGATCCCCAGGGAGTCGCGCAGCCAGCCGACCGCCGCGCCGGTGGACAGGATCGCGCCCTCCAGGGCGTAGCGCACGGGCTCGCCGTCGAGCTGGTAGGCGACCGTCCGCAGCAGTGACGACTGCGGCGGCGGCACCGTCGGACCGGTGTTGACCAGGACGAACGAGCCGGTGCCGTAGGTGTTCTTGGCCTGCCCCGGCTCGACGCAGCCCTGGGCGAACAGGGCGGCCTGCTGGTCGCCGACGGCGGCGGCGACCGGGATCCGCACACCGAGGAAGGCATCCGGGTCGGTCTCGGCGTAGACCCGGGAGCTTGGCACCACGTCGGGCAGCATCTCGGCGGGCACGTCGAACAGGTCCAGCATGTCGGGGGCCCAGGCCGCGGTGGCGAGGTCGAGCAGCAGCGTCCGGGAGGCGTTGGTGACGTCGGTGACGTGGACGGCGCCGCCGGTCAGCTTCCACACCAGCCAGGAGTCGACGGTGCCGAAGGCGATCTCGCCGCGGCCGGCGCGGCGGCGCAGCGCCGGGTCCCGGTCCAGGATCCAGCCGATCTTCGTGGCGGAGAAGTACGGGTCGAGGACGAGGCCGGTGCGGTCGCCGACGGCGGCCGCGTGCCCGCCGGCGGCGAGGCGCTCGCAGTGGGCGGCCGTACGCCGGTCCTGCCAGACGATCGCCGGACCGACCGGGGTGGAGGAGGACCGCTCCCACACCACGGTGGTCTCCCGCTGGTTGGTGATGCCCAGCGCGGCGAGGTCGGTGGGGCGCAGATCGGCGTCGGCCAGCGCCGCGTTGACGGTGTCGACGACGCTGCGCCACAGTTCCTCGGGATCCTGCTCGACCCGGCCGGGTCGCGGGAAGCTGGGATGGATCTCGGTGTATCCGCGCCCGGCGACCCGCCCGTCGCGATCGAGCAGACAGACCGTGGTCCCGGTGGTGCCCTGGTCGACCGCGGCCACCACGCTGCCCCGTGCAGGTGTGCCCATCGTTGCCTCCCGCCGTGCGCGTCTGCCTGCCCGCGCCTGTCCGCGCCGCCGTCCGGCAGATCTTGCCGCACTCCGCGGGAACGGGCGTGGCGCCGTGCCCGGGCCAGGCGTCAGCCCAGGCTGGACAGGTCGACGGCGGAGCCGGGCGGGGTGACGGCCGCGGCCGGACCGTAGCCGTCGAAGTCCACCTGGTTGGTGGAGCTGCCCGCGACGGTGATCCGCAGGGGGTAGGCGGGGCCGGTGTTCGCGACGAGGAAGGCGGTGCCGTCGGGCGCCGCCGCCCGCACCGCCCGGGCGCCGTCGACCTTCTCCCGCCGCACCTCGCCGGCGAGGCCGACGAGGTAGCTGTTGAGGGAGTCGCTGAGCCGGGCGAGGGTGAAGTAGCTGTACTTGGCGGCGTCGGCGGGCGCGAGCCGGACCCACCGGTCGGCGAGCAGGTCGGCGGCGGCGGCCTCGCCCGTCGCCGTGTAGAAGGCGCGGCCGCGCCGGACGTAGGTGTCGTCGGCGATCTTGACGAGTTGGGTCTGCTGGCCGTACTCCTCGATGGTGCCACGGGTCGTCGTGGCGGACATCACCAGGTCGTAGCGGGCGGGGGAGTCGGAGCTCGGGTCCTTCTCGGTGCCCACCACATGTACTCCGGGGGCGGAGCGCAGCGCCGCGAGCGTGCGGGAGCCGACCTCGGCGGCCGGCAGCTTCTCCAGGCCGTTGGTCTTCTCGCCCCCGCCGCCGCAGGCCGCGGCTGTGCCGAGGGCGAGCAGCAGGCCGAGTCCGAGCAGGGTCCGCCCGATCGCGCCGTGCCGTCGTCGAGCCCGCATTCGTCCGCCACCTCCCCGTTCGAGTCCGCCGGGGGTGGGCGTCCGCAGGGACGACCCGCCCGGTGGTGCCGCAAGTCTGGCATCACGCCGTCGACGGGCGCGGACAGGGCATGCACCGTGGGTAGATGTTGTGCGGATGCGGTACGCGACCAGCCCCGGCATCATGGCTGGGGTGGGCCCCACCTGTGACGGACATCGCCTCGGGATGGATCTGATCGGGGGCCCTCGGTTCGACCCCGTCCCGTAAATAGGGCACACTAGCGTTGTGAAAAAAGACCACGATGCCTCGGGCGGGACGGCCGACGGCCGCACCCGCGACCGGGTCGTGCGTCTGCTGCTGGAGGGCGGGTCGGCCACGGCGGCCGAGCTGTCCCGGCAGCTCGGCGTGTCCCCGGCGGGCATCCGCCGGCACCTCGACGCCATGGTCGGGGACGGCATCATCACCCCGACCGAGAGCCGTTCGCGCGAGCCGCGGGGCCGCGGCCGGCCGGCCCGCAGCTACGCGCTCACCGAGGCCGGCCACCGGGCCGGTCCGACGGCGTACTCCGACCTCGCGGCCGGCGCACTGCGGTTCCTGGCGGAGGTCGTCGGACCCTCGGCGGTCAGCCAGTTCGCCGAGGGCCGGGCCTCCGACCTGGAGCGTCGGGTGCGCTCCGCGGTCGTCGCGGCGGAGCCGGCCGATCGCCCGGCGGCGCTGGCCGAGGCGATGACGGCCGCCGGCTACACGGCCAGCGTCTCGGAGCTGCCGACCGGTCTGCAGATCTGCCAGCACCACTGCCCGGTCCAGTTCGTCGCGGAGCGCTTCCCGGCGCTGTGCGACGCCGAGACCGCGGCGCTCGCCCGGGTCCTCGACACCCATGTGCAGCGCCTGGCGACGATCGCGCACGGCGACGGCGTCTGCACGACTCACATCCCTGTGGGCGCGGCGCCGGGATCGGTTCCGGATGGTCCGTCCTACCAGGGCGTATCCCGTGCGGACGGGTCGAGGCCGACCGCGTCCGAACCGCGCCCCGCACCCGCGCCCCCGACCTGCTCACCATCCCCGTCTTCGGAGGGTTCCGCCCTATGACAACCTCTGCCGAGACCGCCCTCGAAGGCCTTGGTTCCTACAAGTTCGGCTGGGCTGACACCGACGCCTACGCCGACGACGTCCAGCGCGGCGTGTCCGAGGCGGTCGTCCGCAACATCTCGGCGAAGAAGTCCGAGCCGTCGTGGATGACCGACCTGCGCCTGAAGGGCCTGCGGCTGTTCGAGCGCAAGCCGATGCCGACCTGGGGCGCGGACCTCTCCGGCATCGACTTCGACAACATCAAGTACTTCGTCCGCTCCACCGAGAAGCAGGCCGCCGAGTGGTCGGACCTGCCCGAGGACATCAAGGCGACCTACGACCGGCTCGGCATCCCGGAGGCGGAGAAGCAGCGCCTCGTCTCGGGCGTCGCCGCGCAGTACGAGTCCGAGGTCGTCTACCACAAGATCCGTGAGGATCTTGAGGAGCAGGGCGTCATCTTCCTGGACACCGACTCCGGCCTGCGCGAGCACCCGGAGCTGTTCCAGGAGTACTTCGGCTCGGTCATCCCGGTCGGCGACAACAAGTTCGCCGCGCTGAACACGTCCGTGTGGTCGGGCGGGTCGTTCATCTACGTGCCGCCGGGCGTGCAGGTGGAGATCCCGCTGCAGGCCTACTTCCGGATCAACACCGAGAACATGGGCCAGTTCGAGCGGACGCTGATCATCGTCGACGAGGGTGCCTACGTGCACTACGTCGAGGGCTGCACGGCGCCGGTCTACTCCTCGGACTCGCTGCACTCCGCGGTCGTCGAGATCATCGTGAAGAAGAACGCGCGCTGCCGGTACACGACCATCCAGAACTGGTCGAACAACGTCTACAACCTGGTCACCAAGCGGGCTGCCTGCCACGAGGGCGCCACGATGGAGTGGGTCGACGGCAACATCGGCTCCAAGGTGACGATGAAGTACCCGGCGGTGTGGCTGCTCGGTGAGCACGCCAAGGGCGAGGTCCTCTCGATCGCCTTCGCCGGTGCCGGCCAGCACCAGGACGCCGGCGCCAAGATGGTGCACGCCGCGCCCCGCACGTCGTCGACGATCATCTCGAAGTCGGTGGCCCGCGGCGGCGGCCGCACCTCCTACCGCGGCCTCGTGCAGATCAACGAGGGCTCCGCGGCGTCGAGGTCGACGGTCAAGTGCGACGCGCTGCTCGTGGACACCATCAGCCGCTCGGACACCTACCCCTATGTGGACGTGCGCGAGGACGACGCCTCCATCGGCCACGAGGCCAGCGTCTCCAAGGTCGGCGCGGACCAGCTGTTCTACCTGATGAGCCGCGGCCTGTCGGAGGAGGAGGCGATGGCCATGATCGTGCGTGGCTTCGTCGAGCCCATCGCCCGCGAGCTGCCGATGGAGTACGCCCTCGAGCTGAACCGGCTCATCGAACTGCAGATGGAAGGTGCGGTCGGCTGATGGTCGTCATCGACGCCACCGGGCGCCCCCCGATGGCCTCCGGAGCCGTGCCCCGCCCGGTGCGATCGCGCAACCCGCTCGACCACGGCGTGCCCACCGGCCGCGAGGAGGCGTGGCGGTTCACCCCGCTGCGCCGGCTGCGCGGCCTGCTCGCCGGCCCCGACGCCGACGGCAAGGTGTCCGTCACCGTCTCGGCGCCGGCCGGGGTCGCCGTGGAGCAGCTCGACGCCGCCGACCCGCGCATCGGCCGGGTGCTCACCCCGGCGGACCGGGTCGCCGCGTTCGCCATGGCCCGCGCCGGCGGGGCGACGGCCGTCACGATCCCGGCCGAGGCCGCCCTGGCCGAGCCGGTGATCGTGCACCTGCACGGCGAGAGCCCCCGGACCGCGGCCGGTGCCGCCGCCGGGGTCGCCTACGGCCATCTGAGCATCGAGGTCGGCCCGTTCGCGTCGGCCACTGTCGTGCTCGACCACACCGGCAGCGCCACCTACGCCGGCAACGTCGAGGTGTACGTCGGCCACGGCGCCTCGCTGACCTTCGTGTCCCTGCAGGACTGGGACGCGGGTGCCGTGCACGTCGGCGCGCACGCCTACTCGATCGGCCGCGACGCGAAGCTGCGCTCGTTCACCGTCACCCTCGGCGGCGACCTGGTCCGGCTCAACCCGACCGTCGTGTACCGCGGCCCGGGTGGCGACGCCGAGCTCAACGGCGTGTTCTTCACCGACGCCGGCCAGCACCAGGAGCACCGGCTGCTTGTCACGCACACCCCGCGGTCGTGTCGCAGCCGGGTGACCTACAAGGGCGCGCTGCGCGGCGACGCGGCGCACTCGGTGTGGATCGGCGACGTGCTCATCGAGGCGGACGCGGTCGACACCGACACCTACGAGCTCAACCGCAATCTGGTGCTCACCGACGGCGCCCGCGCCGACTCGGTGCCCAACCTGGAGATCCTCACCGGGGAGATCGTCGGGGCCGGCCACGCCAGCGCCACCGGCCGCTTCGACGACGAGGCCCTGTTCTACCTGCAGTCCCGCGGCATCCCGCCGGCCGAGGCCCGCCGGCTGGTCGTGCACGGCTTCTTCGCCGAGGTCATCGATCGCATCCAGGTCACCGAGGTGCGGGACCGGATCATGGCGACGGTCTCCGATCGGCTCGGCGAGACGCCGGCCGACGACGGCGCCGAGCCGGCGGGCGCATGAGCACCGCCGCCGACCCCGTGACCACCCCCCGCTGGCACCGGGTATGTGCGCTGGCCGACCTGGCCGACGACACGGCGCTCGGCACCGAGATCGAGGGCGTGCCGGTGTGCGTCGTGCGGGCCGGGGAGCGGGTCTACGCGGTGCGCGACGAGTGCTCGCACGCCGACGTACAGCTTTCCCAGGGCGAGGTCGAGAACGGCAAGATCGAGTGCTGGCTGCACGGGTCCCATTTCGACCTGGCCAGCGGCAAGGCGCTGACCCTGCCGGCGATCGACCCGGTGCCCACCTACGCAGTGACCATCGACGGCGACGACGTGCTCGTCGACGTCGCACATTCGAACCTGGAACGAGGGTGACGGCAGCGGTGTCGACCTTGGAGATTCGTAACCTGCACGTCTCGGTCGAGACGGAGGAGGGCCCGCGCGAGATCCTGCGCGGCGTCGACCTCACCGTCCGCAAGGGTGAGACGCACGCGATCATGGGTCCGAACGGCTCGGGCAAGTCGACGCTGTCGTACTCGATCGCGGGCCACCCCAAGTACACCGTGACCGGCGGCAGCATCACGCTCGACGGCGAGGACGTCCTCACGATGGGCGTCGACGCCCGCGCCCGCGCCGGGATCTTCCTGGCGATGCAGTACCCGGTGGAGATCCCCGGGGTGTCGGTGTCGAACTTCCTGCGCTCCTCGGCCACGGCCGTGCGCGGCGAGGCGCCGAAGCTGCGTACCTGGGTCAAGGAGGTCAAGGCCTCCATGGAGGCCCTGGAGATGGACCCGGCGTTCGCCGAGCGCGGCGTCAACGAGGGCTTCTCCGGCGGTGAGAAGAAGCGCCACGAGATCCTCCAGATGGCGCTGCTCAAGCCGAAGATCGCCGTGCTCGACGAGACCGACTCCGGCCTCGACGTCGACGCGCTGCGCATCGTCTCCGGCGGCATCGAGGCCGTGCGGGCCAAGGGGGAGACGGGCATCCTGCTCATCACCCACTACACCCGCATCCTGCGCTACATCAAGCCCGAGTTCGTGCACGTGATGGCGGCCGGGCGCATCGTCGACGAGGGCGGCCCGGAACTCGCCGCCGTGCTGGAGGACTCCGGCTACGACCGCTACGTCAAGGGCGGCGAGGCCGCGGCGCCGGCGGGAGCGGGAGCGGTGTCATGACGTTGACCGAGTCGCTGGTCGTCGGCGGCACACCGGGCGCCGCGGGCTTCGACGTCGAGCAGGTCCGCAAGGACTTCCCGATCCTCGCCCGCACGGTGCACGACGACCTTCCACTGGTCTACCTCGACAGCGCCGCCACCTCGCAGAAGCCGCTGGCCGTCCTCGACGCCGAGCGTGCCTACTACGAGCTGCACAACGCCAACGTGCACCGCGGCATCCACGTGCTCGCCGAGGAGGCCACCGGCCTGTACGAGGCGACGCGGGACAAGGTCGCCGCCTTCATCGGCGCGACCGACCGGCGCGAGGTCGTCTTCACGAAGAACTCCACCGAGGCGCTGAACCTCGTCGCCTACGCCATGAGTAACGCGGAGACCACCGGCGCGGAGGCGGAGCGCTTCCGGATCGGCCCCGGCGACGAGATCGTCGTGACCGAGATGGAGCACCACTCCAACCTGGTGCCCTGGCAGATGCTCGCCCGGCGCACCGGCGCCACCCTGCGCTGGATCGGGCTGACCGACGACGGCCGGCTGAACCTCGACAACCTCGACGCGGTCATCACCGACCGGGCGAAGGTCGTCTCGATGGTCCACCAGTCGAACATCCTCGGCACGGTCAACCCGGTGGCGCGCATCGTCGCCCGGGCCCGCGAGGTCGGCGCGCTCACCGTCCTCGACGGCTCCCAGTCGGTGCCGCACATGCCGATCGACGTCGCCGAGCTCGGCGTCGACTTCCTGGCCTTCACCGGCCACAAGATGTGCGCGCCGACCGGCGTCGGGGTGCTCTGGGGGCGCCACGAGCTCCTGGAGGTCATGCCGCCGTTCCTCGGCGGCGGCGAGATGATCGAGATCGTCACGATGGAGGGGTCGACCTACGCGGCCCCGCCGCACCGCTTCGAGGCCGGCACCCCGATGATCAGCCAGGTCGTCGGGCTCGGTGCCGCCGTGGACTACCTGACGGCGCTGGGCATGCCGGCGATCGCCGAGCACGAGCACGCCGTCACCGGATACGCCCTCGACGCGCTCGCCACCGTGCCCGGCACCCGGATCATCGGGCCGCCGACCGACATCGACCGCGGCGGGGCGATCTCCTTCGTCCTGCACGACGACACCGGCCGGGCGATTCACCCCCACGACGTGGGGCAGCTCCTCGACGAGCGCGGCATCGCCGTGCGCGTCGGCCACCACTGCGCCCGGCCGGTCTGCCTGCGCTTCGGCGTGCCGGCCACGACCCGGGCATCGTTCCACCTGTACACGACGACCGGCGAGGTCGACGCGTTGGTGGAAGGTCTGCACGGGGTTCGGAGGTTCTTCTCGAGGTGAAGCTCGATTCCATGTACCAGGAGATCATCCTGGACCACTACCGCAATCCGTTGCACCGCGGCCTGCGCGACCCGTTCGACGCCGAGGTGCACCACGTCAACCCGACCTGCGGCGACGAGGTCACCCTGCGGGTGAAGGTCTCCGACGGGGTCGTCGAGGACGTCTCCTACGAGAGCGAGGGCTGCTCGATCAGCCAGGCCTCGGCGAGCGTCATGAGCGACCTGGTCATCGGCAAGAAGATCGACGAGGCGCTCGAGCTCGAACGCGAGTTCCTGGCGCTGATGCAGTCGCGGGGCACCGCGGAGGGCAACGAGGACGTGCTGGAGGACGCGGTGGCGTTCGCCGGCGTCTCGAAGTACCCCGCCCGGGTAAAGTGCGCCCTGCTGTCCTGGATGGCCTGGAAGGACGCGACGGCCAAGGCCGTCGACCCGGCCGCCGCCACCGGTGCCGCGCCAGCCCCCGTCGGCGCACCCCTCGACGTACCCGAGCAGGAGAAGCCATGAGCGACGCGGTCACCGACACTCGCGCCGAGACGGCGGCGAGCGACAGCCCGGCGCCGGCCACCGGCCCCGCGGCCGCCGCCGCCGGCATCGCGCCGGCCACGGTCGCGGAGCGGGCCGTGGGCCTGGAGCTCGCCGAGTTCGCCGACATCGAGGAGGCGATGCGTGATGTCGTCGACCCCGAGCTCGGCATCAACGTCGTCGACCTCGGCCTCGTCTACGGCATCCACGTCGCCGACGACAACACGGTCACCCTCGACATGACGCTGACCTCGGCGGCCTGCCCGCTGACCGACGTCATCGAGGACCAGACCCGCTCCGCGCTCGTCGACGGCCCCGACGGCCTCGTCGCCGGCGTGACGATCAACTGGGTCTGGATGCCCCCGTGGGGCCCCGACAAGATCACCGACGACGGCCGCGAGCAGCTGCGCGCCCTCGGCTTCAACGTCTGATCCTCCCAGCGAGCCGCCGCCGGTCTGGCCGGATCATCCTCCGGCCAGACCGGGCCGCCGCCCCGATCATCCGGGTTTCGCCACGGCGCCCTCACAGCACAGGGCGGCCGAGTAGACGCCGGTGAACGGATTGACGTTCAGCCCCCGGCTTCGCTGAATATCGCCATCTCGATGTGAGCCTGGGGTGGAACCAACGTGACCGCAGCCGACACCGTGGATATTGCTGTTCTGGCCGAGCGCATCACACGTGCCGCTGCGGCTGGTCCGAGGGTCCTCGTCGGGATCGACGGCCCAGGCGCCGCCGGCAAGAGCACGCTGGCCGGTCAGCTGGCGGCTGCCATCCCTTCCGCGCACGTCGTGCATGTCGACGACTTCTACCTGCCCTCCAGTCGGCGGACTGAACGGCGGGGCACCGTTGGCCCATTGTTCGATCTGCCTCGGCTCGCCGACCAGGTCGCCTTCTTGCGGTGGGTGTGTCGCTGAGGGTGGGCGGCGCCGCGCTGTTCACCCGGGCGGGTGACTGCCGCTGCACGGGCTGGCTCGCCGTCTACCACAGCATCGACGGCACACCCGGTAGTCCGGCCTGAGGTCACGGTCCGTGCCCGCGCAATCAAATCCGAGCGGAACCGCGCCGGTGCTTCCCGTGATCAGCGCGGGGTGGCGGAGCGGTGCTCGTCGATCGCCGGCATGTGCGTCTCGGCCCAGTCCCGCAGGGCCGCGAGCGGCTCGTTCAGGGAGCGCCCGAGACCGGTCAGCGAGTAGTGGACGCTCGGTGGCACCGTGTCCTGCACGCGCCGCGTCACCAGGCCGTCGGCGACCAGACCCTGCAACGTGTGCGACAGCATCTTCTGGGACACGCCGGGCATGCGGCGGCGCAGCTCGCTGAACCGCAGCTCGCCCGGATCCGCCGCGGCGAGCAACTTGACGATCATCGAGACCCACTTGGTGCCGATCCGGTCGAGCAACCGGCGCGTCGGGCAGCCGGGAGAGAACAGATCTCCGCGGGCGGCGGTCACTTCGGCCTCACCACCTGTCGTGAAAGTGCCGTCTTCTGTGGACGGTTCAGGTTACCTATCGTGCAGTGGTTACCAAAGGAGACCACCTGCCGGGAGGCTGACCGTGGACACCAATCCGCACCGCGAGACGAAACTGCACCGCGTCGAGACGAACGGGACGGAGCTCGCCGTGGTCACCGCCGGCGAGGGGCCGGCGGTGCTGCTCATGCATGGCTGGCCGCACACGCACGACCTGTGGAACCTGGTGCTGCCCCAGCTCGCCCGGACCCGTCGCGTGATCGCGCCGGATCTGCGCGGCCTCGGCGGCAGCCGCCGTGAGACAGCCGGCTACGACCTGCACACCCTCGCCGACGACATGTCCGGGCTGCTCGACGCACTCGCCGTCGACCAGGCCGACGTCGTCGGGATCGATGCCGGCGCACCCCCCGCGTTCATGCTCGCGATGCGTGCGTCGCGCCGCGTCCGGCGGCTGGTGCTGATGGAGTCCCTGCTCGGCACGCTGCCGGGAGCCGAGAGCTTCCTGCGCGGCGGGCCGCCGTGGTGGTTCGGCTTCCATCAGGTACCCGGTCTGGCCGAGACCGTGCTGGTCGGCCGGGAAGGCGAGTATCTCGACTGGTTCCTGCGCGCCGGCACCCACGACGCAACCGGGGCGCCGGGGCCCGTCCGCGACGCGTTCGTCGCCGCCTACGCCGGTGCCGAGGCGTTGCGCTGCGGCTTCGAGTACTACCGCGCGATGCCGGTCAACGCCCGTCAGATCGCCGACGCGGTGGCGGCGGGGCGCCTGGGCGTCCCCACGATGGCGATCGGGGCCCGCCCGGTCGGAGACGCGTTGTTCCGCCAGTTGGAGCCGGTGGCCGACCGGCTCACCGGCCATCTGATCGACAACTGCGGCCACCTCATCCCTCTGGACGCACCGGGGGAGTTCCTCCGCCTCGTCCGGCCGTTCCTCGGGTGATCGTGCGGACAATCGTGCGGACACAGGTGTGGCCCGACGAGGTCGGCTCGGCCCTGGGGTTGACCCCGTTCGGGGCAGTCGTCCGGCGGCGGCTCCGAGCCTCGCAGGCCCAGCTTGTAGGGTCGCAACAGGCGATCGGCGGAGTCATCGGACATTCGCGGCAAGGGTCCCCATCCGGCAGCTTTCCCGTCGAGTCCGGCACGGATTGAGGGGTCGTTCGGGACGCCGGGTGTGGACGGATACCTGGCCGGGCAGGGACGTGTCGGCCCGCGGATCGCCCCGCAGACCATGCCAGGAGACGGGAGCAAGTCTGTGCCGAGTCCGCGGGTCCTCGGCCTGGTACTGGCCGGGGGAGCCGGACGGCGGCTGGCGCCGCTGACGGCCGATCGGGCCAAGCCCGCCGTTCCCTTCGGTGGGTTGTACCGGCTGATCGATTTCGTGTTATCCAACCTGGTCAACGCCGGCTATCTGCGGATTGCCGTGCTCACCCAGTACAAGAGCCACAGCCTCGACCGGCACATCACCACGACGTGGCGGATGAGCAACCTGCTGGGCAACTACGTCACCCCGGTGCCGGCGCAGCAGCGCCTGGGCCCGTGGTGGTTCGCCGGCAGCGCCGACGCCATCCACCAGTCGCTGAACCTCGTCCACGACGACAACCCGGACATCGTCGTCGTCTTCGGCGCCGACCACGTCTACCGGATGGATCCCCGGCAGATGGTCGCCCAGCACCTCGACTCCGGCGCCGGGGTGACCGTCGCCGGGCTGCGCGTGCCGCGGGCGGAGGGCCGGTCGTTCGGGGTGATCCAGACCGGCCGGGACGGCCGGACCATCGAGGCGTTCCTGGAGAAGCCCGCCGACCCGCCCGGTCTGCCGGACAGCCCCAAGGAGACGTTCGCGTCCATGGGCAACTACGTCTTCTCCACCGACGTGCTCATCGACGCGCTGCGCAAGGACGCCGATGACGAGGACAGCCGGCACGACATGGGCGGCGACATCATCCCGATGCTGGTCAAGCAGCGCGCCGCCGCCGTCTACGACTTCACCGACAACGTCGTGCCCGGCACGACCGCCCGTGACCGCGGCTACTGGCGCGACGTCGGCACGCTCGACTCCTACTTCGACGCGCAGATGGACCTGTGCGCGCTCGACCCGGTGTTCAACCTGTACAACCGCGAGTGGCCGATCCTGACCAGCGTGCCGTCGCTGCCGCCGGCCAAGTTCGTCCACGACGACCCGCGGCGCACCGGCACCGCGATCAACAGCATCGTCAGCAACGGTGTGATCGTCTCCGGTGGCACCGTGCGGTCCTCGGTGCTCTCGCCGGGCGTGCGGATCAACTCCTGGGCCGAGGTCGACCGCGCCGTCGTTCTGGACAACGCCGTCGTCGGGCGCGGCGCCATCGTCCGCGACGCGATCCTGGACAAGAACGTCCACGTCCCCCCGGGCTGCCAGGTCGGCGTCGACAAAGACCGTGACCGCGCCCGCGGCTACACCGTCAGCGAGCACGGTGTCACCGTGGTCGGCAAGGGCGTCACCGTCACCGACTGATCCCGCACCACCCGTCCCG